>JADJGC010000022.1 GCA_016708315.1 bacterium | reverse complement strand
CGACTCATCAATCCCATGCGATCGCCCCTGTTCAATTCCTCATGACCCTTCGTTCGCCGCTCCATCGGATTATTTTTCATAGCTCCGCCCAGGGGGGATGTCCCTTTTTGTCCAATGGCACCCGAGCCTTCATTATTTGTCTTGCGGACCTCTTCGGTTTCCCTGTTTTTGATAACGCACCCTTCGTCGTGTCCGCTCGCAGACCCATCATCCCCTGGACTTTTACAGCTTTTCGTATTATCCTTCCGTTATGCAGACCCGAGTTTTACTTTTCCCATAGCTGGGCGCGGTTTATTGATGCCTGTGTAAATAACGCCCTATTTGGGAGGCCCAGATTTGCGGTGATTTCTAGGCGTGAGGAGGGCGCGATGCGGGCCATCGTAACCGACGAACAACGACGAAATCGCCCAAAGGTGGGCCTCCCAAGGCCGGGCGCTTTCGGAGCGGCGACTGCGTTGTTCGTCGGTCACATAGTCCCCGCTATGCTCCCTCCTCACGCCTTGTCGGCGCCCCAAAATCGCCCCGGCCAAATAGGGTGTTATTTACACAGGCATCAATAGTTCAACAGATTCTTTGCAAAGCCCCGCCCGGCGTTTTGCCCGCTCTTTCATCTCTGCTCGTTGCGGGACTTTGCAAAGAATCCTAATTCGTTGGGGTTACTCAAGTAATGATAAAATCCTGGTATCGAATTTGACTGGAGACCTCTGATCTATGAAAGAAAATCTATTTCAGGCAGCGAGAGAATACATCGATCTAATCGATAAGATCGAGAAAACCAGCGACCCACTCAAGCTTCAAACCCTGGACGAGAAAAGGGCTGAAGCCCATTGGAAATTCATTGAGTTGCTCAAGGCTCAAGGGATTAAGTACAAAGACAGGGAGCACGCCACGCGGATCGCTTATCGGATCGCTAACGAGGAATTATGACCTTACAAGAAATCGCACAAATTTATACCAACCTTGTCCTTTCAGAAGAGCAGATCCCTGAAGAGGAGCACGTCACAAAACAAGAGATCAATGAACTTCGGTCCAAGTATCATCAGATTCTTATGGATAAACTTCGTGAAGAGGGGATTGATTTCGCTGATCGTTTTGAAGCAATGAATATCGCCTTCGAAATAATCAAATTGCCCAACAATTCATTCCAGCGGACGGGCCAAACGGCGGCCCGCCGCTGAATTCTTACGTTGGGCATTAACGATATGGTGAATTAACCATATCCATGGTATAATGCGATCAATGAACGACGACGTCCATTTCGGTTCATTTACCTGGAATGCCGCGAAAGAACGTGAGAATATCCACCGCCACGGTCTGAGTTTCCGAGAGGCAACGGCCGCTTTTGCGGATCCCCATCGCCTCATCACACACGATGACAAACATTCCAGCCAAGAAGAACGTTTATTTTGTGTGGGGCGGGTGAACAATCGTGTAGCCACTGTTCGTTTCACTTATCGTGACAAGAAAGTTCGTATTATTGGCGCCGGTTTTTGGCGAAAAGGAAAGGTCCTCTATGAAAAAACACGATCTTAGTCAGCCTATCGGAAACTTACATGTCGTTTCTGATTTCCTCCCCCCCCCTGAAGATCTTTTTCCAAAAAGAGACCCCGTTAAAGTTACTTTGGTGGTTGATAGAGAAAGCGTTGATTTCTTCCGAAGCAAAGCCCACGAAGTGGGACAGAAATACCAAAGGATGATGCGGGACGTCCTACGTGAATATTCTCATCTTTATCAGTTCCATCGCCCACCAAGGCGCTCCAGCGGGCGGTCACACCGCGGCCGCCGGTAAGATTAGCCGCGTTGAACATCGATACCAATGCGAATGAATCGGCTATTGATGCCTGTGTAAATAACGCCCTATTTGGGAGGCCCAGATTTGCGTTGATTTCTAGGCGTGAGGAGGGCGCGATGCGGGCCATCGTAACCGACGAACAACGACGAAATCGCCCAAAGGTGGGCCTCCCCAGGAGGCCGGGGCGCTTTCGGGCGGCGACTGCGTTGTTCGTCGGTCACATAGTCCCCGCTATGCTCCCTCCTCACGCCTTGTCGGCGCCCCCAAAATCGCCCCGGCCAAATAGGGTGTTATTTACAGGCATCAATAGTTCAACAGATTCTTTGCAAAGCCCCGCCCGGCGTTTTGCCCGCTCTTTCATCTCTGCTCGTTGCGGGACTTTGCAAAGAATCCTAATTCGTTGGGCCGTTTAAATGGGATCAGGCTTTCATAGTTTTGTGCACAAGGTTACAGCAAACGCTTCGTTTTAATTGCAATGGCAAAGGCAACACTGGTTTAAGGGCGCGGCTCGTTCATTTCAGCCGCAAAGTAATGTTGGGTGGGTGTGTTATTGTTTCCTTCCCTGCCCAACAATTCGCTCCACCGGACGCGGGCACAGCCCGCCCGCGCCGGTGAGCTTGAGCGTTGGGATCCAATAAATCCATTGACAATTAGGAATAATATTGTATACTCATAGTAGATACAGTATGGAGGACCACAATGAATCTCTCTATTCAAAAATGGGGCAATAGTCTGGCTTTTCGCATTCCAAGCGCCATTGCCAAAGACATCCACTTGCATCGTGGGTCTGAAGTGGAAATTGATATCGTGAACGGAAATATGATGTTGAAACCAACAAGGCAAAAAAAATATTCTCTTTCCCATCTACTGAAGAGTATTTCTAAATCCAACCTTCATTCCGAACAAGACTGGGGCACCCCCCTGGGCAAGGAAGCATGGTAAATGTCTCATTCGTATTGTCCCAAACGGGGAGATGTCGTTTGGCTATCTTTCACTCCGCAGGCTGGGCACGAGCAGATGGGCCATAGGCCTGCGTTAACCCTGTCTCCAGAAACCTATAACAAAAAAACAGGTCTTGCCATTTTTTGTCCCATGACGACCCAAATCAAAAACTACCCATTTGAAGTTCCAATTGTTTCTGGAGATAGAATCTCCGGTGTTGTTCTTGCCGATCAAGTGAAAAGCCTGGATTGGCATACCCGTGGAGCCCGCTTTTATTTCAAGGCTTCCGAAAGTATTTTATCTGAAGTCTCAAACAAACTCGCAGTTTTACTGGGATTATAGAATGCCCAACAATTCATTCCAGCGGACGGGCCACACGGTGGCCCGCCGCTGAATTCTAACGTTGGGCATGGGCATCAAACGACCCATTGACATCATTACGTTTTGTATATACAATAGACCAGCATGAAATATACGTGGAATGACGCTAAAAGCCGTTTAAACATCCGGAAACATGGGATCGATTTTGTGGATGTTCCTTCGATGTTTCAGCACCCCATGGTCACTTTTCTTGATCAAAGAAAGGATTATGGGGAGGAGCGTTGGATTGGAATCGGGATTCTTAAAACCATCTTGGCGGTTGTTGTTTTTTCCGAACCAGTGGAAAACACGGTTCGAATTATCTCCGCCAGAAAGGCCACCAACTATGAAAACAAAATCTACAGAGATGAAATCTAAAACCAATTGGAAAAAATTGAATGCCATGAAGGATTCCGAGATCAACTTTTCGGATATCCCCGTCACCGATGCCGCCCTATTCAAAAATGGTTGTTCGGATGCCGAAACCCAAGGAACTGGTTTCGATCAGGATCGACAATGATGTTTTGGAATGGTTTAGGCACCAAGGGAGAAAATACCAAACTCGGATTAATGCCGTACTCCGGGCGTACGTCGATGTGCATTCCCACTGAAAAAGCGCCCAACAATTCGCTCCACCGGACGCGGGCACAACCCGCCCGCGCCGGTGAGCTTGAGCGTTGGGCGGAAAAATAATCTGGAGTCCTAGTCTATGCCTGAAATTTGCCGTTTCTTTGGTATCATCATTCGGATGTTCTTTGACGATCACAATCCACCTCATTTCCATACGGAATATGGCGGGAGAAAAGCCGTTTTTGATTTGCGCGGGAATATCCTCCAAGGAGATTTGAGGTCAAAGGTTGCCGTGAGACTAGTCAGGGACTGGATTGACTTACACTCCGAGGAATTGAAGGCCGATTGGAAGTTAGCAAAGCAGGGCAAACCCCTTAAGAAAATTGATCCGTTACAATAGAGGAGAACATTATGTGGAACCTAAATGACCTCATTAAAATTAAATACCTAAGGCCGTATATTTATTTCGTTGAATTTGACGATCGGGCTAAGGGTGAAGTCGATTTGCGATATATTTTAGATAAGGGGCCAGTTTTTAAGCCTCTTCATAACATCAAACTATTCCGCTCGGCTAAAATTCAAGGGGGAACGATTGCCTGGCCCAATGGCGCGGACTTGGCCCCCGAAACGATATATGAGGCTATTCAAAAACCGCCCAACAAGTCATTCGAAGCCGACGCGGGCGCACCGACCGCGCGGCTTAATTTTAACGTTCAGTTTGTAGAAAAACCCCCGAGCGACCATTTCACTCCCTAATTCCCGACCGCTGGTCCTGCCTGTAAAAAGATATAAACTCGGATTACCGTCGACGCTGACGACAATTCATTTACCGGAGGCCCGAATGCCGCGGTATAAAGAAGCGAATTACGCGCAAGGGCAGTTTGTTTCCATTCAGTTTGAACACCAAATCCTACCTGGCAGTTTCGAGCATGCCCTCTCTTATGTTGTAGACCACAAAATCGACATGACGGCGTTTCATGGATTACGCAACAACGATAACGGAGGCGCTCCGGCGTATGATCCCCGTGTGATGCTGAAGATCGTGCTGGCGGCCTACGCCCGCGGGATGATTTCGAGCCGGGATATGGCGTATGCTTGCCAACAAAACGTGGTCTTCATGGCCTTGTCCGCTCGAAGCGAGCCACACTTCACCACGATCGCCCAGTTCGTGCGGTCCATGGGCCCCGTGATCAAAGGCCTGTTTGTCGACGTCCTGCTTTATTGCGACGAACTGGGCCTGATCGGCCGGGAGATGTTCGCCATCGATGGGTGCAAAATATCGTCTAACGCGTCGAAGGAGTGGTCCGGAACACGTGAAGACTTCGAAAAGAAGAAGACCAAATTCACAAAACTGGTAGACACCTTGGTGGCCAAGCACAAGGAGGTCGACGAAGGCAAAGAGACCCTTCCCGCTGAGGTGCGTGCCAAGGAAGAGAACGCGATCAAGGCCCTAGAAGAAAAGATCGCGACGCTGGACAAATGGCTGAACACGGAGAAGGACAAGATCGGGCACACCGGTCAACCGACAAAAAGCCACCTCTACGATAATGAGAGTGCCAAGATGGTGAGCTCCCACGGGGTCATCCAGGGATACAACGGGGTGGCCGCAAGCGATGCCAAACACCAGGTGGTGGTGGCCGCGGAGGCCTTTGGCGAGGGGAGCGAAACAAAACTGTTGGAGCCGATGGTGGAAACGGTGGAAAAGACGTTCCAGGGTTTGGGGGACACGCGATCGCCGTTAAACGCGGCGCCGTTGTTGGCGGACAGCGGGTTCCACAGCGAAGCGAACATGAAGATGTTGCAGGGCAAAGAGATCAACGCCTACGTGGCTGACCGGAACATGCGAAAACGGGACCCTGCGTATGTGACGGCGAAGAAACACGGAGGTAAGATTGAGGGGATCCAAGGGAAGACCCCGGAACGCCGGTTCTTTGGGCCCGAAGATTTCAAATTCAATGAACGCGGAAAGCTGGTGTGCCCTGCGGGCAGTGAACTGTATATAGGATACCGCCACCACGTCACCCCCAACGGGTTCTACGGAGTGGCGTATAAGGCGAAGATCACGGCGTGCCGAGGCTGCACGCTCCGAGCAAAATGCCTTCAAAACCCCAACACGAAATACCGGCAGGTGTATAAATTTGAGGGTCGTCACCGCCCCCCGGCGGTAGAGAACGCAACAACGGGGATGATCCAAAAGATCGACAGTGCGCTGGGGCGCTTTATTTACAGTCGCCGGATGGGAATGATCGAGCCGGTGTTCGGCAACATCCGGCACGCGCTGGGGTTAGACCGGTTCACGCTGAGGGGAAAGGAGAAGGTCAACATCCAGTGGAAGCTTTACACGACGGTGCACAATCTGTTGAAGATCTTCCGCTACGGGTGGACAACGGCGATGGTGCCCAGCGGACTGAGGGCGATGGCGGGGTAGAGAAAACTTTATCCCCGCTATCCACAAGAAAAGATGATAAAGAATGGAAGGAGGCACTGGAAATTATGCTGAACGGGAGTTAGACTAGTCTCTGTAAGGCCGCGCGGGGTGCGAGACCGCCGAAGTTCCGACGGATTCGCCCCGACCGACCAGGGAGCAGTGTCAGCTCCCATCAAAAAATGAAGCCCACAACCCGGGTGGGACGTCGATAAATGGGGTTTTTCTACAGACTCGTTGGGCCGGCAAATAAAAACAACCGCCATCACACCAATTTTGTTTTTGCTTACTCCTATTCTGCCGGGGTGCGTGGAATCTGAATCAGACCGGGATGTAATACTTCGACGAGCAGACTCTTATGAACAACGGGGATTTTCAATGACGGCTGCTGATCTTCGTAAAGAAGCAGCCTCTGCTTCAGACAGACAAAATATTTTTTAGACCTCCATGACGATCCCGCTTCGTCTCCTACCAAGGAGATCTTCTGTGATTTTTAAGGGAAAGAAGACGGATTTGATGATTTCCGAAGCAAGGGTTTCTGTTGATGCTATTGAGCGCGCGAAGCCACATTTGGAGAGATCAACTTTACGAAGAGCAGGGATGCTCGATGAGGCGGACCGTCCTATTATGATTCTGTGGGTCCGCCTCATTTGATGGCGAATATTTCATTTCCAAAGATGTCTATCCTGCAAAACTTTCTAAAACGTTTCGGGCTGTTCTTATTAATGCTACGTCAGGAAAAGATACTCCTCCCAGGTGAATGGCCCAACAATGCGGTCCAGCGGACGCGGGCACCATCGGCCCGCGCCGGTGAGCTTGAGCTTTGGGAACCTATATGAAAATTCTCAATTGTAGTACTTAGCGAGAACTCTGATTGTGGCCGGAGCCCTCCCAAAAGCTCCCGTAACTTTTAGGTGACTGACCTGGGAGGTGGAGACCCCTGAAATTCAAAATCATCCGGTAATCCTGTCTTGTGGCCGGTCGGGTGACCTCCCACGCGACGTTCTCATTCCCCCGGGGCGCCTTGCGCCCGTCACCGATGGGAAACTTGGCGGGGTTGATGAAGCGGGTTCTGTCGGCGATGGAAGGGATGAAGATTCGATTTCGATCGGACAGTGCGGGTTTTCAGGCAAGGTCGTGCGGGTGTTGAGGGCGGCTGGGGTGGACTACACGATCACGGCGCGCAAGGACGCGGCGGTGATGGAGGCCATTCGATCGATTCCTGCGGGAAACTGGAAACGGTATGAGGTGGGGCGTGGAAGGATCGGGAAACGGAGCTGGCAGGCTGACAATCAAGACGGTGCGGTTCCGCCTGATCCGACTGGCCGGGGTGGTGGTGCGGCGGTCGAGGTCTGTGGGTTGAAGTTGTCGGGGGTATCTCTATCGCAAGGAGTTTGAGGATGCGCGAGAGCGAATTTTGGGGTTATGTGGGACACTATCCTACGGGTAGTTTAAAAGGCGACAACGACCACACGATCCTCCCAGATCAGTCAACTGAAAGTTACGGGAGCTTTTGGGGAATGACCAATCCGCTGGCGGTGGAGCTTCCGGGGGAGTACAATATCCGCTGACTCTATCCAGGAGGCTTCTATGTCGCCATTGAAAACGATCACCGAAGAACAGCGGAAAGAAATTGCCCAGGGGTTATCGGTCCTGTTAGCGGACAGCTACACCCTGTATTTGAAAACCCACAATTACCATTGGAACGTGACCGGTCCCATGTTTCAGACGTTGCATCTCATGTTCGAACAACATTACACCGAATTGGCTTTGGCCGTGGATTTAATCGCCGAACGGATTCGCGCATTGGGTCAACCGGCTCCCGGCTCCTACGCTCAATTCAGTAAGCTCACGTCGGTCAAAGAAGCGGTCGGTGTTCCCAAAGCTCAGGAGATGATCCGCGAACTCTTGGTGGCGCATGAAACCGTGATCCAAACCGCACGCCAAACGTTCCCGGCCGCGGAAAAAGCGGCGGACCAGGCCACAATGGACCTTCTTACACAGCGCCTGCAATTGCATGAAAAAACAGCGTGGATGTTGGGGAGTCTTTTAGAAGGCTAGGCGTTGGGGCGGGGGACCATGGTGATGGCGTCCCAGGGGCAAATACGCATGCAGAGGGTGCACCCGGTACAGACATCGGGCTGAACGTCACACACAATTAGCCCCGTCGGTTGGGTGACGTCGGTGGACGCTTTCACGATGCAGGTGTCGTGGGGCGCCACGGCGATGCACGCCTCGCACCCCGTGCAGAGATCCGCCGAAATTTTGGCGATGGTGCGGGACTTTCGGGTGGGGGTGGGCGTTGTCATGGGGACAGTTTACTGTTCCCCGTCTCTTTGTCAATTGACAGACATCCCTCCCTCGAAGTAGAATGCCTCATCATGACCAAACGAACCTTTCAACCTCATAAACGTCGGCGCAAGAAAACCATCGGTTTTCGCGCGCGGATGGCCACGGTCGGCGGGCGGCGTGTCATTAAACGGCGCCGCCAAAAAGGCCGTTGGAAACTAAACCCGTAAACGTTTTCCGACCCGTTCCCTGTTTGTCCATCTGATCCAAGCAAGCGATTTTTTTCTTTTCGCTGGCGGGAAATAAAGGTTTCGCCTTCGGCGCGGATGGAAGGGAATGGGGCGGAGGACGGGACGGTTTTTTTCGATCGGTCCGTGGGGGATTTCACATTTCAGCGGCACGAACGTCTCTCCGGGCCCGATTTTAAACGGGCCATGCGAACCGGACGACGTCGGGTGGGGCAATGCGTGACGTTGTGGGCCTATCACCGGCCCGACACGCCGCCGCCACCCGCCCGACTGGGCGTGGTGGTTGCTCGTCGGCACGGGGGCGCGGTCCAGCGGAATCTCTTTAAACGCCGAACGCGGGAAGTCTTCCGGACGCATAAGCCCTGGCCACGGGGGTGGGATTTTGTGGTGGCGCCAAAAACACCCGGCCCGTTTCCCCCGCCTACACCGCGTTGCGGAGGATGTGCTGAACACAATCCGTAAACTGGTTTGAAAACAATGGCCACTCCCTCTGTGCGTAACGCTTTAATTTTTTTTGTTCGACTGTACCAATCCGCGGGTTTCTTTTGGAAACCCCGGTGTCGGTACTGGCCCACCTGCTCGGAATATTCCCGGGAAGCGCTTGAGCGCCACGGCGCCTGGTGTGGTCTTCTCCTCACCGTTCGTCGGCTTGCCCGTTGTCGCCCCTGGGGCGGTCACGGCTACGACCCGGTACCTCAAATGACAAAGGTCTCCCCATGAAAAAAAATTACATTCTTGCGTTTGTTCTTTCTTTTGCGGTCTTGATGTCGTGGCAGTATTTTGTGGGACAAGCAAACAAACCCGTCCCTGGGGCAACGACTCCCTCCTCGCTCAGCTCGTCTCCCGAGAGAACTGCCCCCGCAGTCACGCCCACGGGGGCGCTTCCGGTGCCGGCGCCCTTCCCCCCCCCCGCGGTTCAGCGCGAGAGCGTGGTGGTCTTTGAGATGGGGCTCAATCGAATTTCCATTAACCGTTACGGTGGAGCCGTGGCCCAATGGGAAATCCGTGAAGACGATCATTGGTTGACCCTTGTCCCTGTTCAACCGTTCCCGATTCAAGCCTTATCCACGTTCCCGGACGTGGCCTATGAAGTTCGGGCCGAAGGCAATCGGTTGGTCATGACCGGCCAGCGACCCGATGGACTCACCATAGAAAAAACCCTTCGGATCGCTCCCAAAGGGTATTTGCACGAAGTGTCTCACCGCTTAGCAAACACCGGCACGGTGCCCCTGTCCACGTCCTACGAATTGGGGTGGGGCCCGGGCATGGAAGGTGGGGATGAAGGCGGCAAGGACGGACGGGAAGCCAAAGGGTTTTCAGCGGGCTATCGTTTTCGATGGGACCAAATTCACCAAACTTAAACCCGGCACCCATTCCGGGACGTACACTGGTGGGGCGCGGATGGGCACTATTTCTTAGGGGCCCTCATTCGCAACCCGGCGGAGCCCACATCCGAAATTACCGTCCATGTGGCGCAGGAAGAACATTATTATTCCATCCGGCGGGTTGTGCCTGTGCCGTTGCACCCGAGCGAATCCCGTTTGGACACGGCATCCTTTTTTGTCGGGCCGAAGGTTTATCTGGACCTCAAAGAGATGGGGATCGGATTGGAACGTGCCGTGGACTTTGGCTATTTTGCCCCGTTTGGGCGGTTAATTCACCGCGCCCTCTTCACGATCCATAAAGTCACAGGCAACTACGGATGGGCCATCATTCTCCTCACGTTCATCATTCAAATTTTGGTGATTCCGCTCACGGTGAAAAGTTTTAAACACGGCCAAAAAATGAAAGCCATTCAACCTCAAATGAAGCGGCTTCAAGAACTGCATAAGGGCGACGCGCGACGACTGAACAGCGAGATGCTGGCCCTCTATCAGCGGCACGGAATGAAGTTTATGGGGATGGAAGGCTGTGTGCCCATGCTGATCCAGTTGCCCGTTTTCTGGGCGTTGTTTTCCACGTTGAGGAACACCTTTGAATTGCGCCACGCCCCTTGGTTGGGCTGGGTTCAGGATCTTTCGGCCCACGATCCGTTTTACGTGTTGCCAGTTCTTATGGGGGCGGGGATGTTCGTCCAGCAAAAATGACCATGACCTCCATGGATCCGACTCAAAAACAAATCATACATGATGCCCATTATTTTCACGTTCGTGTTTCTCAAAATGCCGTCGGGTTTGGTGATCTACTGGCTCACCAACAGTTTGTTGACCATCGGTATTCAATACTATCTGCTGCGGAGAGAATCTTCCGTTGAGGTTGTGAAATGAAAGAGTGGGTGGGGGAAGCCAAGTCTGCGGACGCGGCGTTGGCCCTCGGTTTAAAAAAACTGGGCCTTTTGGAATCCCAAGTCGAGGTGAAAGTGTTGGCCGATCGGACCAGCGGCCTTTTTAGCATGTTCGGCTACCGTCAGGTGAAGATCCGTCTGGCTGAAAAGGTTCGACGTTTTGATCGTGACGATCGTTCCGACAGCCGAAACGAATACGAACGATCCGATCGATCGGATCACGATCGCCGCCGGTTTGGGCCGAAGGGACGTCGGGACGAAAAAATCCGATCGGCCCAAAGAGCGGGACCGACGGGGCGGCCGGAAAACCGTCCCCCGGAACGGACTGACGATCGGCGCCGTGAAGTGAAAGAATCGGCTCGGCTCACGCGGAAAGAAGACAAACCCCACAACGACCGAGACCGTCGGTTCCAGAAGCCGGGCCCCGGCGGGCGCCCCCCTCTTCCTAAAAAAAATTCACCTCCGAAATCACCTCCTTCTCCGAGTGAACGCAAGCCGGTCAAAGGCCCTCCTCCCGAGAGTGGTTCGTTCCGGCCGGAGGTTCCTCCGGAATCCCTGTTGGCCCAATGGCGGGACTTGTTGGGATGGGACGATTTGGTTTGGGATTTTAAACCGGTGGACAATCATCGGTTGCTGGTGAACCTCAAGACCACGCGGGGCGAACGCTTGGCGGGCAATAGCGGGCGGGCCTTGGAAGCTTTGAATATTTGTTTAACCTCGTCTCCTCTGGGGCGACCGGGAGAAACCGTGGGTGGCGTTTCGCGTGGCCGGGTTTCCGTCCGCGGAAGAGTCTCGCGTGGTGGACAAGGCGCTCTTCGCCGCGTTTCAAGTGCGCCGGACCGCCAAGATGTTCCATCTGGATCCCATGTCGCCGGCGCAACGGCGGGCGGTCCATCAAACTCTCGTGAACCATCCGGACGTGACGACCTTTTCCGAAGGAGAAGGCCCCACACGCCACGTGGTGGTTAAACTGAAAGAAAAAAAAGAATAGTTTCTACCCTGTGTTGATCCTTGACGATACCATCGCGGCTGTCGCGACTCCCTTTGGGGTCCGGCGGTTTGGGGTGGTCCGGTTGTCAGGAACCCAGGCCCTTTCGCTGGCGGTCCGTCTGTTTCAAGGAACGGTGGCCCTGGGACCAATGTCCCTCCCACACGCTCCATCATGGTTTTCTGAAAGACGGGGCTGACGTTTTAGATGAGGTGGTGGTCGGGCTTTTCCGGTCCCCGCGTTCCTACACGGGGGAAGACGTGGTGGAGTTTTCGTGTCACGGGGGGGCCCAAATCCTCCGACGGGTTTTGGACAGTTGTTTGCGCGGGGGGGCGCGATTGGCGGACCCCGGTGAATTTACGCGCCGGGCCTTTCTCAACGGAAAATTGGATTTGACCCAAGCGGAAGCCGTGGGCGATTTGATCGCCGCCCGGTCCGACGCCCAACGGCGATTGGCTTTGGAGGCCTTAATGGAAAGATCGCCAAACCCCTTCACCCCCTTCGCGAAAAACTTTTGGGCCTTTTGGCTCACCTGGAAGCCCACCTGGATTTCGTGGAAGACGAGATTCCAGACCTCACGCGGACCGATCTGCGAAACGGAATAAAATCAGTGGCAGACCATATCCAATTGTTGGTGGGCACCCCGGGCCGAAACCGGTTGTGGCGGGAAGGCGTGCGGGTGGCGATTGTGGGCCGGCCCAACGCCGGGAAATCTTCCCTGTTCAATGGGTTTTTACTGGAGAACCGCGCCATTGTGGCGGATCTCCCGGGCACCACGCGGGACACGTTGGAAGAAACCGTGGTGTGGGAGGGCGTTCCGCTCACCCTGGTGGACACAGCGGGTTTACGAGAGACTGACGACCGGGTGGAAAGCGAGGGCGCTGACCGTGCCCGCCGGGCGTTGGCGGGGGCCGACGTGATCTTTCTCGTGGTTGAAGCGGGGGACGGTCCTTGTCCGGAAGATCGTGCCGCGGCACAGGCCGTCCGTGATCGTCCGGTGGTTCTGGTGTTAAACAAAATGGATTTGGTTCCCGAAACACCAGCCGTTTCCCTGGAAATTCATTGGAAAAACGAATTAATTTTAGCGACGGCTCCGGTCTCGCGCGTGTCGGCCAAAACAGGTGAAGGCTTAGCGGAACTGGGTCAAGCCGCTCTTCGTTTAGCGGGGGGTGGTGAAGAACCGCGGGAGCCCGGAATTGTTTTTAACGCGCGGCAGGAACAACGGTTGCGGGACGTTTTGGACGCTCTAAATCGAGCGGTGGTCGCGGCGGACGCGGGTGTCCCGGAAGAATCCCTGGCCATTGAACTTAGGCAGGCGTTGGCCGCTTTAAACGCGGTGACGGGGCAGGGTGCCCCTGAGGAGGTCTTGGATGCGATTTTTTCGCGGTTCTGTGTGGGCAAGTAGGTCGGTTTCTCTTCTCGTCTGGTTTTTGGCTGTTGGGGGTGTTTACGGCGGTGAACCTCCCTCGTTTACGCTGGATCCCTCCACGGTCACCGCGGGACGAACACTGACAGTTCTTTGTGAGACCACCACGTCCCTTCGCAACGCCCGGGCCCAGTTCGGCAAAACCCAAACCCGTTTCTATAAAGAATCCCCCACCCAATGGCGGGCACGTTTGGGGATTGACGCCATGGAAAAACCGGGTTCCCACACCCTTTTATTGACGGGCGCGAGTGGAGGCCGGCGGTTTACGATTGACGTTCCTCTTCGCGTTCGGGCGGGTTCCTATCCGGTGAGCAAAATTAATTTGAAACCCGAAAAAGACTCTCTTTACACCTCCGGTGCCGTGGCCGCGGATGGAAAACGATTGGCCTCTTTTTACACGAAAATAGGTTCGTCGAAAAAAGAATGGGACGGCGCTTTCGTGCAACCCTCCACCGGGGTGGTTTCTTCCGTGTTCGGGGCGCGCCGGAGTTATGGGGAGCGCCCCCCGTCCAGTGCCCATTCCGGGGTCGATTTGGCTAACGCTGAGGGCACGGTGATTCAAGCCCCGGCTTCCGGACGGGTGGTTTTGTCGGAGTGGATGGAGAGTTTTGGGCACGTGGTGATGTTGGACCACGGGCAGGGGATCTACTCGTATTATCTCCATATGAAATCCAGGGCAGTGGATGTGGGCCAGCGGGTCAAACAAGGGCATCTCCTGGGTCTGATGGGTCAGGAAGGCGTCGCGACGGGGCCGCACCTCCATTGGTCCCTGGCTGTGGCGGGTGTGCGGGTGGACCCCCTGGAATGGGTGAAGCGAGCCATCCCATGACGTCTCCGCACCACCATCCGGAGGCGGGACGGTCCCGACCTCCGCTGCTCTTTGCGGCGGGTCTGACGGCCGTGACTTTCGTGGCCGAACTGATGGGGGGAATTTACAGTGGGTCCTTGGCCCTACTCTCCGATGCCGGTCATGTGTTTATGGATCTGACGGCACTGCTCTTCGCCCTCCTGGCGTTGTCCCTGTCCACACGGCCCACGTCGGATCGCCGCACTTTTGGGCTCCATCGGATGGAAGTGTTGGCGGCGCTCACCAACGGTTTGTTGGTGGTGGGTTTGGCCCTCTGGCTCGTGTGGGAATCCCTGGGTCGAATTTCCAATCACACGATCCCCGACTGGTTCCCATGGCGGTGGTGGGAAGTTTGGGGTTGGTGGCCAACCTGTTCGTGGCCTGGCGTCTCCATGGGTTCTCCCGGCAAGACATGAACATTCGCGGGGCGTTCCTCCACGTGACGTCGGACGCATTGGCGAGTTTGGGTGTGGTGCTGGGCGCGTTAGTTATTTATGGGACCGGATGGTTTTGGGTGGACCCGCTCGTGGGCCTGGGGATCGCGGGAATCATTTTGCTAAACGCGGGAAGGCTTTTGCGGGAGGGGTTTAATCTGTTATTGGAAGGGGTGCCGCGGCATCTTCGATTGAGTGAGGTGGAAGCCTCCATTCGGGGTGTTCCGGTGTGGTGCGCGTGGCGGACCTTCACCTGTGGGGACTCTGTTCCCACCTGACCTCCTTGTCCGCCCACCTGAAGGTTCTCCCTGAAACGATGGCCAACACCGGGGCGCTCCTGGAAGCGATCAACACGCCCCTGCGGGAAAAATTTCGCATCACCCACACCACCCTCCAATTGGAACCGGAACTCCAAAAGGTTAGAGCGGAACCAAACCTGAGGTAGCGGGTTTTTTTAAGGTGGCGGCCAGGCGTTTGATGGGCCATTGGCCTGGGGCGAGAGGGCGACGGATATAGCCGTAGGTCAGCAGGGAGCCTTGGCGAAACCCTTCCAGACGTGAGGCGAGGCCCAGGGGGCCCATGGCGATAAAGGCTCGGCGACGAAAAGACGAGCGGGAACAAAAATCCATCAGCCGATCCACATCTTTTCGTCCGAGAGGTTTTGCCGCCACTTTCAAAACATCCCCCCCAAGCTTCTTCGCTTTGCGCACGAACCCCGCCAGGGCCACGTTGCTGGGGGTTCGTTTAAAATCGTGAGCCGAAAGAATCACAAAGCGGCCCCGTTTGTGGGCTTCAAACACCACATGGCGGTTGATTTCCACGGCGGCCAATTCAACATCCACACCGTCCACTTCGGTCAGGGCCGCGCGAAAAAGTCCCAAGCGATCCACTTCCCGAAACTTAACGGATAGCCCGCCCCTTCTTCGCCCATCCGCAGCGTTAACAAAATCGGTTGACGGGTTTCACGTCGAAGGGCTCGGAGTGTTCGTTGAAACCGTTCGGGTTTCAGAAGAGTTTTGGGGAAGAGGTCCGCGCGGACTTCCAAAAGGTCGGCCCCGTCTTTCTCGGCACGATGTGCGTCCGTCCGGAGCGTAGCGGCGTCGGAGAGTGACGCCACAAGAAGGGCACGGCGGCCCAGGCCTACGGGGAGTTTAACGCGTGGCATTCTAGAACGAAAAGCGGAAGGCGTAACGAAACGTATCGCCCAGGACGCCGTAGGGCGCCCAGGTGGCGTCAAATCCCCACCGCGGAAAAGAAAACCCCAATCCTAGGGAAGCGCCGGTGGCGTCGGAAACGTCCTGCACGTCCGAACGATAGCCCGCGCGCAGATGCCCCACCGCGTTTTTATAAAGGCGTGGGGAGACTTCCACACCCACACCCAAGGCCGGGGACTCGTGACGGACCGCACGGACCTCGGTGGTACACAACAAACGATCTTTCAAAAATCGTCCAGCGACTCCAAACGCAACAGTCATGGGTAACGGGTCTCCTTCCTCCACGAAGTCAATTGACCCCCCTATGTTACGAACCGCGGTCCCCAGGGTCAAGAAAGAAATTGGGGTCTTCCACAGAGCGCCCACGGTTCCCGTCGGAACGGCCGCGGATTCGCTGTCTATCGATTGGCGCACGAACGTCATTCCCAAACCCAGGGAGAGCTGATCCAGGACCGTGCGCCCATAGGAAAGCCCGTAGGCCCCGTCGAGAGAACCGAAAGTCCCTTCCGCGTCGTCCGTGTCTTCGGTCCGCCTTTCAATTCCTTCATACGCGAGGGTGACCACGCTGGCGGCAAAGGTTCCCCCTTTGGTCGGGTGGGCGTAGGCCCAGGAATCGTGTTGGCCCCCTTGGATCCATTGGGTGTGGGCGGCCGTAATTTGGGGTCGGGACAATTGGGTTAATCCGGCGGGGTTCCAGATGGACGCGTCCGCGTCATCGGCCACAGCGGTAAACGTGTTGCCCATCGCCGCGGCCCGGGCCCCCGCGCCGATTTTCAGAAAAGCGGCCCCCGTGGTTCCCGCTTTTCCACCGGCCCAGAGGGACCCGGCAATAAATGTGAGGACCGCTCCAAGGGAAAGAGTGCGAATCATCCCCTTCACTTGATCACCGCCATCTTGAAGATTTTTTCATCGCCGCTGTTTAGTGTGAACCGGAGCCAGATAGACACCCGACGCTGTATTTTGCCCTTGGTCGTTACGTCCGTCCCATTCCAGGTAGTAATAGGTCCCATCGATGGGCGCCGACTGGGAGAGAACGCGGACAAGGGCCCCGGCCACATCATAGATTTCGATCTTCACGTCGCCGCTTTTTCCGACAGGCAAGCTGTATCGGATCATTGTCCCTTCAATCGTCTGAACGCGATCAGCGGCTTCCGCGGCGTTCAACGTTAGGGTTTTGGGTTTGAGGTTAAAAGGGTTGGGCACGTTGTGTACGCGAATCGTTGGGCCGGTGTAGGTGTTGGACCCGATAATACTGGCTTGGCTCGGCAGGACGACAAACGTTGACATATGCCCCACGGAAACCGTGATGGTGCGATTTACTTCGTCCACTGTTTTTTGGGCATTTTCTAAGAGGTACACATTATGGATGGGATCATAGAAGTACACGTTCAGTTGAGAGGGGTCGGCGACATCCTCGTCGTATTCCAACGTCAAGCGGGCGTCTTTTTTCAGTAAGTGGCTTAACCCGGCGGGGAGAAAGATATCGTAAAAAGCGCTGAAGGGGTCAACGGCGGGGGCGGTGGCAAGCGCCTGGAACAGATCGGCGGAAGGATAGGCCGCGGCCCCGAGTGTCCGGACGGTATGGGCGATGGTTGCGTTTCGAGCCAACCGGGGAGCCGTGTTCGTAGGAACGATAAAAGCGTCCGCGCTTTGAATTCCAATGGCGACCGAGGAAGACGTGGCCACGGCAAACGATCCCGCGCGGAAGACCACTCCGGCGGGGGTGCCTTCCAAGGTGCATTCCCCTCCCGTGACGTTTGAAATGGATGTGGACCGGCGGTTTTTAATACCGGAATGGAACGTGAAGAGTTGGTTGAATCGATAGTTTTCTCCCGTGGAACTATCCGAATCTTTTTCGGTTGTGTAAAAGGAGGCCCGCACTTTAAACGAGGATTCGTTTTCATTGTTGGGAACGGTGTAGACAGCGGTCACGCTGTCTCGGGCGGAACTGATTTCCACGTTGCTCAATGTTCCGACCCCTTCCTCGATTGTAAGTAAAGTAGGCAGGTCGTTATCCGCGAGGGTCAGATTTCGAAGCGGTTGACTGGAAAAAAAGCGGAGAGCGGTGACGCGGTTTGACTCAACGATGGTTTGGGATTGATTGACGAAGACTCGAAGCGCGGCCGCCCAGTAGAGGAGGGGGATGACCCTCTCTTCCGTCGCGTTCGCAAAGAGCACACCGGGCTGGTTTCCTGTCACAATCACCAGGGAATAGATTTTTTCAGTTTGGAATCCCGAAATGGAATAGCCGGTGACCTGCTTGGTGTCTTGGTTGCTTTCGATACGGCCAAAAATGAATTCGTCGAAGTTATTGTCCACACCCAGGATCAGATGAACTTCGTCTAGTGTTGGGGCGGATCCGTCTGGTTTGGTGATGGTTCCGGAAACGGTGGCTCCCCGTGCAAGCGTGATCGTTTCAGCGGACGCGGTCCCCTCAGGGACAACGAGGGGTCTCTGGATACTCGCGTAGCCCAAGGCCATGGCCCGTAGAGTGTAGGCCCCGGGTTTAAGTCCTTCCACGCGAAACGTGCCGTCCGCGTTGGTGCGTTCTTCAATTTCGCCCAGGGGACTGTCGTCAAAGGGCGCTCCGGTCCTGTGAAGCACAATGTCCGCGCCTCGTTCTCCCCCCTGGTTGTTCTTGTCGGATAGGGCGGGGGTCAACGTTCCGCTGTCTGCCGAAACGACTTTCCCGGTGATCACCCCGTTGGCGAGGCTGAGCGTAAAATCGTTTCCAGAAAGCTTGGTGGTTTCATTCACATTGATGGCCCGTCGTCGTTCTTCCGCGTAGCGGGGTCCCGAAAGTCGTGCGTAGGATTCCCCGGAGCGGAATCGGGGGGACGCGATAACGTCATAAAATCCTTTGGCGCGGTCGATCCCTTGTAATTCATATCGACCATTTTCCTGGGTGAAGGCTTCCACTTGGAAGGCCCATTGATCGCCGCCATTATTGGCGGAAGGTTGCGCCTTCACCCGAATGTTGGGCAAGGGAGCCCCCCCCGCGTTCCGGACCGTACCCGAAAGGACGCTGCCTTGCCGTAAATCGATAACCCCCACGTCCACGGTTTGGCCGGCGATGATTTTGATTCCTGATATTTGGATGGGAGCGTAGGTCTTAACGCCTAACGCTAGGGCGTCGTTACCCAGAGCACTGTTCCCGCGGAGGCGGAGATCATACTGGGTCTCG
>JADJGC010000021.1 GCA_016708315.1 bacterium | reverse complement strand
GAAATCTCCTAGCTGGATCAATAAGTTTGCCACTGGGGCGCTCAAAAACCCCTCGGTTGATTCCCTGCTGGCTCTGGAGAGGGCGCTGGACCAGCTCGCGCCAGCCAAGGCCGCGTAGGCTAATGATTACCTCCTCTAGCGTCCCCACGGACGCCTTGCCGGTTCATCCCCTGAACCGGCTTTTTTATTAATACCCACCCACCAACTCGGAAAACAAATGACTGAGCAATTTTTTGTTAAAGAGCCATCGTCCACCTACAGATTTTCGCCAGCCGCCGAGGCCGCTATCCAGAAGTGGTGGCCGGAGAATCTTACCCAGGCGCAATTCCCGGAGGCGATGATTCATTTGCAGGCGGACCTGATCCGCATTCATGCGCCAAATATGAGCCCGGAGGATCGCGCTCGCGCTCGCGAAACGCTAGCGCGGTTGGGGTGCTGACATGAGCCTGTCGCAAGTGATTCGCCTTGAGCCTGGCGAAGTGATTGGCAATGCCACCATCATCCGGCTTTACGACGACGCCTCCAACTACTCAAGGCGTCTGTACGAGGCGCTGATGGCGTGCTGCGGACGGATAGTGATCCGTAGCCAGAAGCAATTGCGCGCCGATATGCGAACGGGCGTGACGCTGTGTGCCTCCTGTGCGGCGAAGGCTAGACGTTTGCAGCAAGACCCCGTTCCGCGTGGCATTCCGGTGGCGATTGGGGAAGTCATCGGGCCGATTACGGTCATCGCCGCTGGCTCGTCACCGCTCCACAAGCTCATCCATTGGGCCTGTTGCGGCAAGGATGAAGATGTGACGCACGAGCGTCTGCACAAGCTGCGCGCTGACGCCCGGCGTGGGAAAACTCATAACCAATGCTGGTCCTGCTACACCAAGGGGCGCCATGGCGTCAGACGGCGCCCGCAGCCGCCCACCATCGAGATCCTCCCCCCCGGCATCCTCTCCGCTGCCGTGGCCTGGCCGCGGCCGCGGATGGGGGCTTGACATGGCCGCCAAAGGCAAGCCGCTCCAGGTAGGTGACACGTTCGCCTGCTACACGATCCTCGCCGTTCTCTCCGACGCGCCCAAGAGCAACTATCGCCGCTATCTAGCCAAGGCGGAATGCTGCGGGCGGGAAATCGAGCGTAACGAACTCGTCTTTAAGAAGGCGCAGAAGGCGGGCGCGACCCGCTGCCATCGCTGCGCCCAGCGCGCCGCCAATCCGGCGAAGCGGGCTGATTATGCCATCGGTGAGCAATTCGGACCCGTGCGCATCCTGGGGCGTGGCGAGTCTTTCAGGATGTGGCGCGTCGTCTGGGAGTGCTGCGGCAAAGAGTCAGAGTTAGCACAGCACTATCTGAGTGTCCTGCGAGTGCGCGAAGCCCAGGGTCGCACGGCAGTTTGTCTCCCGTGTTCGATTCAGCGGTCCCGGCTGTTGCCTCAGGATCGTCCTCCCCGTCCGTCCAGAAGCAAAGCGGCACTGGCGGCATCTCGCGGATTGGGCGCGCCAATTCGCCAGCCAAGAACACTCATTAAGCCCCTGGTGACGCCGATAGCGGCGGAGTTGCCCACGGGCATTGTCTCGGCGGCTATCGCCTGGCCGCGTCCGGGGAGAGTGCAATGTGGCACTTAGCGCCCTCCATCTTTTTGCAGGAGCGGGCGGAGGCGTCCTCTCCGACATCCTGCTCGGACACCGGACAGTCGGCGCCGTCGAAATCGAAGAGTACCCAAGACGGGTCTTGCTGGAGCGGCAGTCTGACGGATGCCTACCTCCGTTTCCTGTCTGGGACGATGTGCGTACGTTTTCAATCGACAATCCCGACACTCGAAGCTACATCGAATGGCTCATTGAGCGGCGCGATTCCCTGGTTGTCTCAGGTGGATTTCCCTGTCAAGACGTATCCGTCGCCGGCAAAGGGGCCGGAATCACAGGCGAGCGATCAGGACTCTGGAAAGAATTTGCCCGGATTATTGGCGAAATACGACCCCGCTACGCATTCATTGAAAACAGCCCAGCTCTCGTTACTCGGGGACTCGATACCGTCCTCAGTGACCTTGCCGCGCTCGGGATGGATGCGGTCTGGGAGGTTCCGTAGCCCCGGTGCTCCGCATCGCCGGGCTGGTGCTACCCCATGGCGAAGAGGATCGGGCAAGCATCTGGGGAGACCGCTAATTGGCGGACTCCCACAGTGGGGATGCTCAATGCGGATCGGGCCAAAGACCCGGAATACGCGAACCGCAAACGGGCCAAGGGCCAAACGATCACGCTGGCGGATCAGGTCAAGTGGCCCACGCCAACAGTCTGCGGCAACAACAACCGCAAGGGATTAAGCCCAAACAGCGGGGACGGGCTGGCGATGGCAGTCTTCCAATGCGCCACGCCTACGGCGAGGGACTGGAAATCGGGCAAAGCCAGTCAGGCAACGATGGAGCGCAACAGCCGGCCGCTATCGGAGCAGATAGGCGGGAGCCTCAATCCGGTTTGGGTGTGTTGGCTGATGAACTTCCCCCTCAACTGGTTCCAGGCTGGTGGGATATCGAGCCCGATGTCGGACGAATCGCTACCGGCGTCAAAAACCGGGTTGGCCAACTCAAGGCCCTTGGCAATGCCCAAGTCCCCCTGCAAGCCGCCATCGCCTGGAGAATTCTAAGTGACGCAATTTCTCGTTGATCTGGCGAGCGTGGCCGTCATCGTGGGCGTGTGCATCGCCATGGGTGTCGTTGCCGTGTGGTTTTTGAAATGAGTGACGAAATCGACACGCTGTCCGAAATGGAAGAGCGCGAGGCGGCCCGCTTTGCGGCGGCTTTGAAATTTCAGCGCGAGCGGCCCTTGCCGACGAGCAACTTTTGCACAGACTGCGGCGAAATTCTGGATCACCACCGCCGTCAATTTGCCCTCTGTTTTTACTGCGCCTCAAAACGCGAAGCGCGGATGAACTGGCGATGATGCAAAGCCGGAAGGAATCGCTGATCGAATCGCTGATGAATATCGGCATTGGCTATCTGGTGGCGCTCTTATCCCAATTAGCGATCTTTCCGCTATTCGGAATCAATGTGCCACTCAGTACCAATCTCTGGATTGGCGCCTGGTTTACGGCCATTAGCCTAGCCAGAAGCTACGCCATAAGGAGATGGTTCAATTCCCGACTTCACCAGGCCGCGCAACGGCTGGCGGGGTCAGTTTGACAAGCCCCGGCGCCCTGCCGTCAACAGGGACCGGGAATCACCCACTAGCACTAAATAGGAGTGCGAGCGCATGACACCGCAAATATACCAGCAAACGCAACTGGATCACTACTTTTCAATGATAAGACGCAAGGCCCGGCGGGCGGTCCCGCGAGGACTGGCCAAGGTTCCGGCTTTGAACGAGGCCATGTTCAGCTATCAGGCGGATGTTACCGATTACCTGATAAGAGTCGGGTGCGGGGCTGGCTTCCTGGATACGGGCATGGGCAAGGCCCTGATTGGGCTGGAATGGGGGCGCGTGATTGGCGAGGCAACCAACAAGCCAGTCCTGATGCTGGCGCCCTTGGCGGTTGGCCCCCAACACGCTCGGGAGGCGGCCAGGTTCGGCATTGATGCGGCTTATGTCCGGGAGGCCAGCAAGGCCAAGACGCCAATCGTAATTACGAACTATGAGCGGATGCATCTGTTTGACCCGGATATGTTCGGCGGCTTGGTATGCGACGAATCTTCAATAGTTAAATCTTTCGGAGGCAAGACGAGCAAAAACTTGATGGCCTTTGCCGAGCGCATTCCCTACGTCTTGGCCCTGACGGCAACCCCGGCGCCCAATGACCATATGGAACTTGGCCAGCATTCGCAACTACTCCGGGTCATGGCCAGCAATGAAATGCTGGCCAGATGGTTCGTCGCGGACCAGCGCAAATGGGGCGCTATCGCCTCAAGCATCATGGCGTGGCGGATTTTTGGTCATGGGTGGCGTCTTGGGCGCGGATGGCCGCCCGGCCTTCCGATCTCGGCTATTCCGATGTGGGCTTTGAGCGCCCTGGCCATCAAGTTGATCTTCACTATGTAGATGCGGATTTAAGAGCGGGCGCGGAATATCACGAGCTATTTCGGCATGTGGATACAAGTGCCACAGCTATTCATAAAGAAAAAAGAATTACCGCTAAAGCCCGCGCCGAACGAATTGCCGAAATTGTCAAGGCAGACCCTAACGAGGCATGGCTTGTATGGTGTGATACCGATTACGAAGCTGACGCTCTCTCGTTAGTTTTACCGGAAGCCGTTGAAGTCAGGGGTTCTGACTCAAGCGATTACAAAGAAGCCGCCGCAATGTGGTTTTGCGGCATAGATGGTGAATGCACATGTGGAAACCAGAGTACGCAGAAAATCGCAAGCGAAAATTACAAGCCCTCGCAGATGCAGGTAATCCAACAATCCTTAAACCTAGCAGAACCCCAGAAGAAAATAAAGAATACATGCGCATCTACTACCAAAACAACAAGGATAAGTTTGTTAGGACCGAGGAGCAAAATAATCTGCGAAACGAGTACAGAAGAAAGCGATACGCAGAGTCCTCAGAGTTGCGAGAAAAAGCCAGAGAGCAAGCCAATGGTTGGCGAAAAAGAAACCCAGAAAAGCGACTCGCTAATGTACTCAAGACTTTTGGGATCACCGTCGAACAGTACTATGCAATGCACGAGTCTCAAAATGGAGTCTGTGCAATCTGCGGAGGAAACAGCAGTAGCGGAAGATTGCGAGTCGATCATTGTCATTCAACAGGAAAAGTCAGGGGACTACTCTGCGACTCATGCAATCTCGGGCTCGGAAAACTTGGCGATACGGCGAAGTCTCTCGAAAAAGCTTTGTTATACCTGCGAGCTGCAGAAGAACAAGTCGAAAATACTGATAACTAAAGCCTCGATTTTTGGGTTCGGATTAAATTTCCAACATTGCGCCCGTGTAGCGTTTTGCGGTCTTTCATTCTCCTATGAGCAATACTACCAGGCCATTCGTCGGTGTGATCGTTTCGGCCAAACGCGCAAGGTTCAGGTGCATGTGGCCTTGGCGGAAACGGAATCCGTCATCTGGAACACCATCCAGCGCAAGGCCCGCGACCACGAGATTATGAAGGAAGCGATGACTGCCGCTATGAGGCGCGAAGTGGCCAAGCGCGAAACGAAAACATCCTATATCCCACGTCAAGTCGCTCGCCTGCCGCACTGGCTGGCCGCCTAACTTCAGAGAAAGACACCATGAAAACTATTAACGCTGCTTTGAACTCCCCGCTCACGGTCCTGGATCAAGTCCATGGCGAGAACTGGTCCGCCTATTATGGCGATTGCCTGGCCTTGGCTACCCAGATCCCGGACAACTCGATTGATATCACGGTTTATAGCCCGCCGTTTTCCAGCCTATACATCTATTCCGAGTCGGAAGCGGATATGGGTAATACGGAAAACGACGACGAATTTCTTGAGCAATACAGTTTTTTGGTCAAGGAAAAACTCCGGGCCACCCGTCCTGGCCGGCTGTCCTGCGTCCATATCAAGGACATGGTTTATTACCAGGGATCATCGGTGGATGGGGCCTCGGGGATTCGGCCCTTGTCGGATCGCATTACCGAAGCCCATCTCAAGGCCGGCTGGAACCTGCAATGCCGTATCACCATCTGGCGCGATCCGGTCCTGGAGCGCAGCAAGACCAATGCCCATGGCTTGCTCTACAAGACCTTCCGGGGCGATGCCTCATTTTGCCGGGTGGGGATGCCCGAGTATCTGCTGGTATTCCGCAAGTGGCCGAAGACCGATGAGGAAGTGGCTTTGCAAAGGCCAGTTGTTCATCACAAGGATGATTTTCAATTGCCCATCTGGCAAGAACTGGCCTCGCCTATCTGGCCAGCGGCGGCGACGTGCTGGAATTATGGCGGGCCGATCAAGACCGAGTTTGATGCCTCGGGCTATCTACGGGCCACATCGACGGGCGGGCAATCGGGCGGCGGGGATATGGATCTTAAGGCCACGGACACCCTGAATGTCCAGCAATCCAGAGATCCCAACGCGGAGAAGCATTTATGTCTAGCATCTGGATCAAGCGTCCTTACTCAATCTGGATTTAAGCCAATTGAATTAGTTGATGTTGGCGATTCAGTATTAACCCATAAAGGAAGATGGCGCCCAGTAATAGCAAAGATTAATACTGGGGTAAAGCCAACTATCAGACTTAAAGCCAAAGGTGTTCCTGATTTATGGCTGACACCAGATCATGAGGTTTGGGGAAGAAAAGTACCACAAGGAGGAGTACCAAATGCAGTCTATGCTAGAAAAAGAGCCAAAAAAACAGTCCCGGCATGGGAACAAGCGCAGTTTATGTTAGGAAGCTATGTAAACCTAAAGCTCCCTAAAATCAAAGATACTAGGTTATATAGTAACGATGATTTATGGATAGCCGGAAGATGGCTTGGTGATGGCCATTTTGGAGGAAGAGATGAGTTAATACTAAGCTGCGGTCATCATGAAACCAAGGAATTAATAAAAAAACTTGGCAAAAGGCTTGGTTTTGTCAATGACACAAATACCGCAGCACAAATAAGAATAAAAGACCTTGGCGGGAAAATCAGGGAAATTATAGGAAACGTGTGCAGGGGTGCTAGTAATAAACAATTCCCTACTTTTGCGTTTTCTTTGCCTGTAGATCAAGCAAAATCATTGCTTGATGGATATCTATCGGCAGATGGAAGCTTTAACGAAGCCAGGAATAGAATTAGCGCAACCAGCATATCAAAAAATCTATTGCTTGGCGCCGCCCTGTTGATTCAACGAGTTTACGGTGTATCAGCTTCGGTATTTCCTGGAAGACCTGAAAGAGAGTCAGTAATACAAGGACGATCAGTACACTGCAAGCAGGATTGGTCTTTGTCCGCCTATCTAACCAAAGAAGGCCAAAGGATAAAGCCATTCTTGCTAGATGATGGAGCATGGAAAAAGGTGTCAAATATTGACAGCACCGAAGATAGGGAAACTTGGTGCCTTAAAGTTGCGGAAGATGAAAGCTTTACCGCTGAAGGCTGCATTGTCCACAACTGCCCAATGCCGCTGAACATCACCAATCGCGCCATCGTCCTGTGGACCAATCCGGGCGATGTCCTGTGGACACCCTTCGGAGGCATTGGGTCGGAAGGCGTCCAGGCGCTACGGATGGGACGCAAGGTGATTCTGACGGAACTCAATCCGACGTACTTTAGGGCCGCCGTTGGGCATCTGACGAGTGCGGCAGGCGAAGGGCAACAGCAGGACATCTTCGCCGCGCTATGAATGAGTCAAGACAGCAACAAACAAGAGCCGTCACCGGCCATCGCCTCGGGGCCTGGCATGGTAAGGCCAAGCACTCTACCGAGACCGTGCGGGCGGCTCTGGCGCTTCGTGAGCAAGGCTTGAGCTATCCCAAGATCGGTAAGCAGATTGGCGTATCAGAATGGACGGTGGCGGATTGGTGCCAGGGGAAAACACGCTGGGTTGACGGCTTTTAGATAAACCACAGGGCCGCGCACGGGCGCGGCTTTTCTTTGGGCGCCAGGGGGATAATTGCAAAAGGATATGATTGAGGGAGCATACGTTGACAACAGCCCGAAGCCGCAGAAAATCTTACCACGTCTCGCACAAGCATCCTTTAGGCCAAAGTTTGGCACGTCCTAGTGGTTGAATTTCGGTATCTACCATCTGCGGCTAGGGTCCTTGGTAGGGTTACTGCGGAAACACCCAGTTCCCGAGCAAGCCAAGTTGTGCGAACGCAAATCCCGCTCAGATAACCATGGCTTGCAGCAAAGGCCCAGACGAAAGCCCACCCAAGCTACGGCGAGGCGCTTATCCAAGTGCGAAAACGAAAAATCCAAGAACGAAGCGCGCGATTAAGAGCCGAGATGGCGAAAATCATTGAGGCGTTTCTTGAGGACAGGGCATGCCCACTCCGGAATATATCGCCATCGTACTAACCGATTGCCGGGGCAACAACAAAAGACAACCCGCGCCAAGGAGGCGCGGCAGTGATATTCGCCTCGCGTGATCCTGGTTCTCTCGCTGGCGCGGATCCCGCCGTGGCAGAGGACCTAGGCGCCGAACTCTACATCGCCCTCGTTATGTCTTTCCGGACCTATCCTGGTCCGGGCCTTGCAATATGCGGCTCGGCTGGTGCTTTCCGTATGGGCGCTAAGGATTGCAAGCCGCAATGGGTTTTGCAAAAGCCCTGGCAAGCATCCGATTGGCGCCTTGGTGAACAAGGGCATGGATGACGCCACCATTGATCCCGCTATCATCCGCCGCTGGTGGAGCGCGATGCCAGATGCTGGGATCGGGATCAATCTCGGGCGATCTGAGCTCGTCTGTATCGACCAAGACCCGCGCAATGGTTCTATCTGGACCATGGAAATACTCCAAATGCAGCATGGCGAACTTGAGTCTGAAGTATTCGCCTGGACTCAAGGCGGTGGCACTCATCACGTTTTTACCTTGCCATCAGGCATCCCAACCAACCTGCCTGGCAGGTTGGGCGACGGCGTGGATGTCAAGCGCAATGGCTATATCGTGGTGGAACCCACCATGGGGCCATTGGGCGCCTATACCTGGGATGAAGAGAGCAACCCGCTCAAGGGCGCCTACCCTTCCCCCCTTCCCGATTGGATACGCAATCTGGCCGCCCCGCCAGTCTCTACGGCTGTTGCTTCGGTCGCTTCCCGCTATGCCACCCAAAGCCAGCTTGATGAGCTACGCGATGCCTTGTCCTACCTGGACTCGGATGATCGGGACCGCTGGGTAAAGTTTGGGATGGCCTTGCGACCATTGGGCGCTGAAGGCTGGAAACTCTGGGATGACTGGTCGAAAAAGTCTGATAAGTATTCTGGCCAGGATGCTAACAAAACATGGACAAGTTTTAAACCAGTTGGCGCGGTTAACTTTGAAACGATTTTTATGCAGCGGGTCAGGCGGGTTGGATTAATCCGCTGGCCATCGGTGCGGAAGCATTTACGCCTGATCCAGAGCGGGTCGCCATCTTGCTGGAGGAAGTCAGGGCACCAACACCAGAGCCTAGCATCATCCGTCAAGACGCCATTATCCCGATTCCCCTCTTGCAAGAGATCGCTGATTGGATCGGGGGCCTGTACGAATCACCAACACATGATATTTCCCAGGCGGCGGCCCTGGCACTGGCATCCGTTACTGGGGGCCGGATTTACCGCAGTACCTCAGCTAACTGGTCTTCTATGATGTATGTCGTCT
>JADJGC010000020.1 GCA_016708315.1 bacterium | reverse complement strand
GACGCTCGCCGATGTACTGGCGATTCACAAGCGGTACGGTGTTCCGCTCAATCCGCTTTACGGAATCGGAGCCATGCGCGTCGGTTGCTGGCCCTGCATCATGAGCCGCAAAAGCGAAATACGAACCATCGCTTTGAAATTCCCCGAGCGGATTGAGGAGATCAGGCAGGCGGAGCAGGAGTTTGAAAAGACTTATGGCCGATACTCGTCGTTCTTTCCCGCGTCCACCGTGCCCGAACGGTTCCGCACCAAACCGTTTCAGCGGGAGGACGGCACATGGATTAACGTGGCCTCGATTGATGACGTGGTGCGTTGGAGCATGACGGGAGACCGCGCGCGCGGCTCCTGGGAGGATGATCCGGTCAAGGAACCGATCGGTTGCAATTCCGGATTCTGTGAATGACCGTTTCACCTTTCCAATTGGGAGCAGCTCCCGGCACGTTTGAGATTTGAGAGTGAGAAAATCCATCCCAGCCAATCCCAAGCCGCTGCTGGTCTTCGTTCACCCTGGCAGCCTCTGCGGCAGCTATCAGACCGCGCACGATTGGCACCCGAACTGGCACCGTTACGCCGAGACCCGGCGCGCGCAAATCTGCACGGAGTTCGCCTTCCTCGACGCGCACAAAGTCGTCGTGCTTGGATCGGAACTGGATGACGAGATTCCGCAATACCCGGCAGTTCAGAACGCCGTCTTGCGGGCCGAACGAACATATCGAGCCGGACCGCTAGACGAGGAGTTGCGGAAGACAGCTCGACGAATCTGGAGGGAACATTCCCACAAGTCACTCTCGGTCCGCGTGACCGGAGCTTGGGCTGACCGTGAAGACGGCTGCGCGTGGATCGTGTATCGGGAACTCCGGCGCCTGGGTGGAGGACAAGTGATCTTGTCCCCTTTGGCCGCGCGTTTCGATGTCCCCGAGTTTGAAATCCAAACGGGAGCGGTTCATCCAGTCGAAAGTGTGCCGATAAAGTCCGCTGGCGTGAGCCGGGATTCAGCGGCCCTCGCACACAACGAACGGCTATTGCGAGAACATATTCGTACAAATCCCGCGTGGCGCGAGCTTGGTGACAGGCTGAAGTTGATCGGAGGAACCGCAGTCTGCGCGGCTTTCGAAGAGGACATGAATTTGGTTCTTCGGGCGGGAGTCACCTGGGCGCCGATTCAAAAGGACATCCTCTTGATTCGCGGGGAGAATTGTCGCTGCCATCAAAATGTCCTTCGCTTGTGGGAAGCAAATCCAGACCTCAAGGCATGTACGGGATACGCACTGTCCAAAGACGGAATTTGGAGAAGCCACTCCTGGTGCTTCGATCAATCAATCCACCGGATCGTTGAAACGACCGGGAAGCGAGTCGCTTATCACGGAGCTGTTCTCAAGCGGCGGCAAGTCCTGCGACGGTTGTTGGAACTTTAGGCCGATGGTATGCCAGCGTGTTCCTCATTTCTTCGGAACCGGCTGAAGTTCGCCCGCTCAAAGTTCGTCAACCAAATCGCGCACGCGCACCCTCAAGGCTTGGGCAACGCGCAGAAGCGCATGAAGACTGATCCATTGTTCACCGCGTTCGATCTTGCCGATGTAAACGGGATGCAGGTCGGCTTTTTCTGCGAGCCTTTCCTGGCTCATGCCCGCTCGATCGCGGCAGTTTCGGATCGTTTCGCCAAGGATTTTGAGCTGTTGTTTGGGCCGCAGCACAGTTGTTTAGGAAAACAGGACGGCCAGCCGCGGAACACACCCAACATGGGTTTATTTGCTGTTGTCGCACTTCCCGGTGTGGAGATGTTTTCATCGAATGCTCACTCAACGCACGGTGCCGTTTGCTGACGCAGACGGGTTCTCCGTTAGAGCGGCACGTCATACTTACGCAGGGGACAGGGTAGAGGAAGCCCTAGACTTGAGGAGGCGCGGTCTTGAATAAATGCCTACGGCCAAAAAGCCACACCGCAGGAAAAATGAAAAATCTCAACGCCATCAGACCCGGCGCACAAGAGCTCAACGAAAGCATCCGACGGCCGGAGAACATCCTTGAACTGAAAGTTGAGAGGGTCATGGCCGAGCCCAAATTCGACGGGTCGTTCATCTACATTACGCATGATCGGGCCGTCGGGCGCGCAGTGTTGTGCACAAAGGATGGCAACGAGCTCCGATTGGCTCCTGTGGTGCAGAATTTCATCCTTCGACACTTTGAGCGGTTGACCGAGCATTTTCTTTTCGAGGCGGAACTGGAACCGGACCCGTGGTCTGAAGCCGACAAAGTTGCCCTGAACGGAAACCTCTACTCAGGGCGGGAAATGCCATTCTCGATCCGCCTTGTCGTGCATGATGTCCTCCCAATGGATGAGATTGAACGGCCTCGGTCAACCGCTCGCGAACGCTACGCCTTGTTACGCGCTCTCGCTGGTGTGGAGGATGGACTGCAATTAGTCAGGCCTTTCCTTTGGCATAGGGGCGAGAAGGCCCGCATCTCCATCACCCCTTGCCAGGAGGTCACGAGAGAAGAGGCCATCCAATTGTTCCGTGATGGTTGGGAGCGGGGAAAGGCGCACAAGCGCGTATTGGTTGGCGGGCTGCCGTACGAGGGGTTGGTACTGATTGACCCGGAGAGCCTCCACAAGGGAGGAAGAAGCAATAAATGGAAGGTGAAACCGTTTCACACGGTGGACATCCGCGTGGCCGAACTCCATGAAGGCCACAGCGGCAAGGTTCCGCTCTACGAGGTTCACGGTTACGATACCAAGACCGGGGAAACGGTCAAAATCACCAGCGGTGTCAGTCCGGCGATGTTTGCGAGACTCAAGCAAGCCCAGGACCAGTTCGCCGCTCTCATCATCGAGGTCGAGGTTTCGTCTCTTCGAACACTTCAATCAGCCAACCCCACAATTCAGACGATCCGATTCGATAAGATGGGTCCACCGAAGCTCGAACCAGAAATGGCTTAACCACGGTCGCAAAACGAATGGCCTGACGACAAACAGGTCGCCAAACAAAACGCATGGCTGAAGAAATTCAATTCACGTTCAAATGCCCCCAATGTGGCTGCGCGGCGTTCGAAGAAATCCTGATCAACGTAACCCAGAGCACCGCGTTCGAACGGGTCAACTGTGACGATGACATCACCGAGCCCGACTACCAGAACACCTCGACGGACGGCGGCGAAATCAATCGTTACCAATGCGAGCGCTGTGGATTCATCTTGAAGGATGAGCAGGGCCGGACTATCGCCAGCACGCAGGGGTTGCGACAGTGGCTGGACAAGAACGGGCAAGCCGGCGTGGTTTTCTCAGGATAAGCCCACCACCGGAACCGACTTGTCTTGGCTTGCTCGCGGCGAGGAAACTTCGGCGCTCCGGCCGTGCGTCGTCGGAGATTTCGCCAACCAAGGCTCCACGATGCAATCCACGACGTCCTTGAGCTGCTCCCCAGAAACGCAAACTTCGGTATGACCGCGTTTGTCTGTGATGCGAATCTGCTCCTTGCCGACGCATACGCAGCGCACTTCGTCCACTTCGGAATCGTAAGCAGAAAAAGTCGAACCCTCCCAAGGCGCCTCCCCCTCCAGGGGAACGTCGCCATCCTGCCATGCTTGATGGATGCTGAAGATCGTCTCGGGCAGCAGGTTTACCCGTTGACCACGTTGTGACAGGGTCACCCGCCCGTTCCTGACGTTGCCCACGTCGAGCAGAATTTCTCCGCGATCAGTGAAGGTCAGGCCGCGATAACGTTGCGCGGCCTCGAGCGCGCGCCTGCGTGCGATTGGATCGCCATCGAACTTCATACCACAGTATAGCGTCGTCCGTCACGGAGCCGCGGGCCGGAGTGCGGCCGCCGTGAGTTTCATGGAGCGGATGGCGATATAGTGGACTGCCTCGCCTGCTCAAGGCTTCGCCCAGAAAACTTCGTCGGCAAGGCAATGCGATCAATGTTGTCCACCATCGAACAGATTGAATTCACAAACCTCCCGCCGCGCAGCGCACCGCCTCCGGTCGAGAATTTGCAGGAACTGGAGGAGATTCTCCAACGTTCGATCCGGCCTTTGACTCCGGCGCAGCGTGTGGAGACCTGCCAACAGCTCATCAGCGCAGCAATGCGGGGCGAGGAAATGCACGTTTTGCTCCAGCCGTCGAGGGTGTATATTGGCTACCTCAACGGAACCTTCAAACGCACGATCAAACTGGCCGGTGAAAGCATCGTGCGCGGGATCCTGCACGCACTGGTGAAGGAGGCCAGCCGTCCGGGCTGATGGATAAGCAAGAACCAAAGAACGCGGCCAAACAGAAAGCTCGACGCATTTCAAGAATCTATGTTCACCAAAATCGCGAAAGCATTGTTGAAGGGAGACAGTTCTCTCAACCTGATCATCACCCGGGAAAACGACGCCCTGCTTCGGGTGACTGCGGTGGTCAGAGACCCAAAGGCGAGCGGGGATTTGAAGGACTCGGCCCTCTTGCGCGGCGTCACGATCGTGAATACGCCGGAGAAACTCGAAGAAACGCTGGGTGACGAATTGGCCAATTACCAGGCGGCCCGCGAAGAAGCGCACGCCTCCATCGCGGAGGTCACTGCGGCGCTCAAGGAAGAAACCGAAAGGAACCGCAAGAAGGCCCGCCAGACCCGGGCCAAGGGCGGAGCCGGCGACACGGCCGCCGCGAAAGCCGAAAGAACCGGCGGTGAGGCCTCTCTGCTCGACGAGGCCGCACCGGCACAAACTCCGAAGCAGCCCGAACCCACAACTTCCCAGACACCATGACCGCCCCGACCAAGCTCAAGCCGTTGACCCGAGTCTTTCAGTGGAACGGACTGGAAATTCCGGACCCGAACGCCCGGTTGAATCCAGAGGAAGTTTTGAAGGTCCTGGGAACGGTCCATCCGGAACTGAACAACGCCTCCATCGAAGGCCCCTCCTTTCAGGGGGACAAGGAAGTTTACACTCTCTGCACCCGACTCGGCACCAAAGGGTGAAAAAGGGGAAACGATTTTCCGCGCGCCGCATCTTGCGCGCGTGTCACAGTCAAGAGCATCCCTTGATACAGCAGGCCCGACGGGAGCCGACCCAGCGAACATGCGTCCAAGCCCTGTCCGAGTTCATCCAGAACGTGAAGGAAGGCCGACCCGAGGCCCAAGGCCTCGACAGTCCCCTGACCGTTTACTAGCGGCACCGCTGCCCCATCTGTATCCGACAGTTCCCGGGCGACTGGCCGTGCGCGAGCACGAACACAAAGCCGCGCTCATCTATTCTCACCTGACCGAACTGGGCTGGACCCGGTCATTGCCCAAGAAGAACATTCTGGCGGAAGCCGCGCAATGCCTGACGAAACGGGTGTCCCGCTACCAGCAACGCCGGCTGCCACTGGAATTCACCCTGGCAACTGATCTCAAGCTGCTGCCGCTCAGCGAGAGCTCGGACCAGTGCGCGATCGTGGTCCACACCACGGACGTTCAATGCATTGAGCTTCAGGATCCCATCCTGCGACTGGAGAAGAAAAACCCCAAAGTGGGACGCTACGTTTGGCGGGCGCTGCATCGCGGACTCGGGCTGCTTGGCGAGTATTGTTCGCCCTACACCTTGCTGCACTTGATTGCCATGTACTATTGGCAAGGTGATGAGAACGAGGAATATGTCCTCAAGGAACTCAAGGCCCAGGGCGAAGACGTGTCGCAAATTGAAATGATTCGGCGTGCCGACCTCGAGCGGCAATTCCCAACCTGGGTGCTGGGACGTGAACGCGAGTACCGCAGGCCGCCCACAGGACTGAGACAACTGCCCTTTTGCGCGGCCGTCCAGCGGCTCATGTCCTTCCAACGGGAACAATTCCCGGACAACTCGCTGGAGTGCCACAGCATCCCCATCGTTTACATCCCGTGGGAGCGGTCGGTCATGAACCAGGTGGTCGACGAGCACTTTAATGTCCTCAACCAGGATTACGAAACAGTTCAGTGCCTGTTCCCGTTCGATCCGGCGTCCTGTGAATCCTTCCGACGGGCCTGGAGACAATTCGAGGTTTACCTAGCGGTCGTCCAAGCCGTGGAAGATGTCCTGGACGGGCTGCTCGGCGCCGCCGAACCGCGCCCGGTGATGATCGGCACGCCGAAGGAGTCCCCGCGCGAACTCGCCGCCACGCACGCGTTCCTGCTCTACAGCGGCGCAAACACGTTGAGCCGGGCAATGGTGACACTCCACACCGTTGCAAGGGGACCTGGACGCTACGTGCTTCTGCCCGGCAAACCCGCCAGCGCCCCCGCGTTGTACCAATTGTTGACTCGTTTCAATCCGAACCTTGCCTATCACGGGCTGCTGCCTTGGAACCTGTTGCGGCACACTCCCGGCGAACTGCTCTGGCATTGTCCCAGCCGCATCGAGCCGATCTTCTTTCAAACCAACCAGGGCGAACTCAACGCGATCAGCGGCCAACGCGTGCGCCATCCACACCTGCTGTTCCATGTGACGCGCAAAAGCCTTCACGTCGCGGCCCTGCCAAACGACCAGCGCCCCACCCTTCAGACTGAGTTGATGCGAGCACCGTATTACAACGTGAGCGCGGAGGGACTGGTCTGCCAGGGCAGCATGAACGGCCCGCGCGAAAACCGGCCCGAGGCTATCGCCCAGTGGGAACGCGCTTTTTTCCACTCCGCATTCACCCACCCGCAGGGCGGAGCGTTTCAGATCACTTCACATCCCAACGGTCAATCCGGGCTGTGGCTGGAGCACGCTGCAAAGCCGGGCGCCGAATTCCCGGTCGAGCATCTCGTGCCGATGAAAATGACTCTGAGTCAGTGGCTGACGGAACATTCGACATCCAAGTGGTGATGAACTGTGAGTTCGCCTGCACACAAGATCCCTGCTGAATGGCACCGGCGAGTTGTCCGGGTGCATCTTGCCGGTTGCGGCGGCAACGGGTGCCACGTGCTGATGGGACTGTGCCAGTTGCAGAGGGCTTTGCAGGGATTGGGCCACCCGGGACTGCAGGTGACCGCGTTCGATCCCGACACCGTCTCGGAAGCCAATCTCGGCCGTCAACTCTTCACGGAAGCCGATCTCGGTCAGAACAAAGCGCTCGCGCTCATCCACCGGCTCAACATCGCGTTTGGTCTGGATTGGAGCGCGATCCCGCTGGCCTACCGTCCGCACCAAACCTGGCCGGACCTGCTGATCACCTGTGTTGATTCCAAACAGGCCCGCGCCGGAATTCATGAGCGCATCCAGTGCGGCCATCTGCATTACTGGATGGATCTGGGCAATGGCGCGGATTACGGACAGGTTATTCTTGGGCAGGCCGGCGCGTCGCGGAAACGCTTGCCCAACGTCGCCGACCTCTACCCGGAGATGCTTCAAGGCTATGAGAATGACGCCCCTTCATGCAGCCTCGCCGAAGCGCTCACACACCAGGAGTTGTTCGTCAACCGCACGCTGACTGCCTTCGCACTGCACCTGGTGTGGGCCATGTTCCGGCGCGGAGAAATCCGCGTGGCCGGATGCTTTCTCAATCTGAAGGAGATCACCACTGTCCCAATTCCCTTGCGACTTCTAAAGAAGCAGCGCAGGCCGTCACGGAGAACTTAATCCCTGCCGCGCCTCCCGGCCTTGCTACGCGCGGGATTTTTGCGTGACGAAACGTTGCCTCGCGGCAGGCCGCGGCAGGCCGCCTTGAGCAAGTGCAGCCGAAACCCGGCTTCGCCGAAATAAGAGCGTCGCCGAGCGGTTCCATGAAAGAGGCAGTCACCATCATCGTCATTGGCGAGGGCCACGCATACATAGCTCGACGCCTCAAGATCTCCGACAACTTCGGCAAGCTGGGGTTTCCGGGCGGCAAACGTGAACATGCCGACGCGGACCCGCGCGAGTCGGCCGCGCGCGAACTCGCCGAGGAAATGGGCCTCACCGTATCGGCCGGCGACCTGCAGCATGTCGGGGTTTCGGAATTCCGGACGCCCGATTTCGGGCATTACCGGACCACCGCCTATTTGTTGCGCCTGCCGGACGGCGTCACACCGAAGAACGCGGAACCTCACAAACATGGACCCTGGCTGCGTATTCCCATCCCGGTTATTGAGAGCATGCCGGAAGACAAACTCCTGCCGGGTACCAAGGAGTTTCTCAAAGCCGCCGTGGCTTGAGGACGATTGGATCAACTTCTCCAACCCACCCAAAACCGTATGAACGAAATGGCCTTTAACCTGGAGAAAATTCGCGAAGCCCTCAAGGGCAGCAAAGAGCATTGCCACTGGCAGCGGCTGACGGACTTGGGCTATCGCGAGTGGCAGAAGCCGGAGAACGGCAAATGGTGTTACCGCGACATGGCCGAGTGGGCCGGCGAAACCTACGGCGAAGTGGTGAAACTGTTCATTCTCCTGGGTGCCTGCAACTATCAAATCGGCAATGGCGGCTTCGTGCAGTACTATGATAACGGGTACGCCAGCGGCGAGGGAGGGTGTCTTCGTGACCACGATGAGGACATTTTGCTCCACAAGGGAATGCTGGCGCTCGCCGTCAAATATGGCCTTCATCAATCCGACATTGGATCCCACGTTTACGCCATCCTGGCCGAGTTCCGTATCGTTCGCAGTGCTGACTCCGACGAGGATGAAGAGGATGGAGGTTGCGGCTGCTCGTCTGGAGAGATCGCCAACACAGACGAACTGGATGCCCTTGACCATCGTTATTACGCGGTGAATGAGAAGTGGGTCAAAGAACTCAAAATCCTCGCGGCCAAGTGGCTCAAAACAGGGACCAATCCGATCACCGACGCCGGTCCGTTACCCCAGTTAAAGAAACCCGCACCACGCCCAAGAGTGAAACTGGTCGGTCGCGATGGCAACGCCTTCGCTGTCATGGGCACCGTTTGCGAGGCGCTGCGCAAGGCGGGCGCTTCAGCCGAGACCATCAGCGGATATCGGCGGAAATCGATGAGTGGTGATTACGCCAACCTTTTGGCAACGGCCATGGAGTACTGCGAGGTGTGCTGATATGCGACCTAAAAAGCGGCTGGCGATTACGGCAAAGAACTTCGAATCAGTGGCGTGCCAGAAGCGCGGCAAACAACTCACTGAAATGAGATACCAACCGTAACCCGCAGTCCAACCCCATGCGATTTCTTCGTATCACCACCCCCACGCGCCTCGATCTCCGTGAAATCGTCACGCTGGGGATGACGACCAAGGCGAACTCCGAGAAAATCGGGCACAAAGGAAGCGGGCTGAAGTTCACTCTGGCCTACCTCCACCGATTAGGCAGTCACCTGCAGGCACGCAGTTCCGATTACCACGTCCGCAGTGAAACGTTCACCGCGAAGATCCGTGACGTGGATCACCAGATGATCCGGCTTCGGAGTTTGGAGAGCGAGCAGGTCTGGGAGGCGCACATCACCACACAGGCCGGCGCCGACACCTGGACCGAACCTTGGTTCATCCTGCGCGAGATGCTGCAGAACGCCATCGACGAGGGTGGAACCTACGAAATCGTGTCAGCGGAAACGCTCGCGGAAACAACCGGAACCAGCCTGCAAATCCCCCTCACCCCGGAACTGGAGCAAGCTTGGGCTGACAAAGACCGCTGGATGCAGCCCCGTTATCCGCACCTCATTGGAGGTGGACACCCGGAATTGAAAGGCCTCTACTATCACGGGTTTCTTATCTTCAGCGCCCGCGGCAAGTGGAAATATTCGTATGACGTGACCACTTTCCTCAAACGCAGCCAGCTCTCGGAGGACCGACAACTCCGCAATGGAGACCTTCACTCCGTCTTCGAACAAATCGCCATTGTCGCAGGATTCAATGCGCTGGCACCCGCAATTTACGAAGACGCGTTCGATTTGGATCAGAAAGAGGACGTTCAATTCCTGTATGATGGGGTATATCACCACATCTGTGCCGACCGCAAATCGTGGGGAGGACCGGATGGGTTCGACCTCAAGCGCATGGAGGAGGTCTTTCGCCAGAAGTTTGGAATCAACGCCGCGTTCCATACGCACTCACTCGCTGACAACGATCCGGCGGCTTATTACGCCCGCGCCGCCGGATTCAAACCCGCCATGGTTCCTTACCGTGTGGGCGGCATTCTCGGCGGGTATTCCGAAATCAAATCGCTTCAGGCGTGCCTGCCCACTCTCCAACAGCGTCTGCGCAAAGTGAAGACCACCGATTTCGCGCGACGTGAGAAACTGAAGCTCGCCATGCGGTTGGTGCGCAAAATTCAACCGGTCGACGTGCGAGTAGAGGTCGTGCAAAAGATTCACCAGGATGATAAGATCGAGTGCCGGGCCCTGGCCGATCCAGCCAACCAACGCATCCAGGTGCTTGAAGATCTGTTGGACCAGGATGTTCCTGTAATAGCCAAAGCTCTCATCGAGGAGTACATGCATCTCCGAACCGGCGCTGGCGACATGTCCCTCGAGTTGCAAAGAGGCCTGATCGAGATCATCTACGACCTCCTGACGAAAAGGCGCAAGGTATCAGTCGAACATCTCCAATCTGCGTGAGGGCGGAGAAGTGCGGGGATCGTCCGAGGACGGAAACACGCTTGCGCCGAATACCGGCGGACAAGAGGAACTTCACACCTGCTCGCACGCTAAACTAAATACAGCGTGAAGCATCACTCGGGTTGCACGGGATCGTAAACGGGCAAGAGCTGACAAATTCACCATGTCAACGATCCGCGCACCGCACATTGAACCACCGCAAGAGGAATTCCTTGTCCGAGTTCTGCGAACGCCTTGTTTCAACGTCGTTTTCAGACCGGCACGGAGGGAAACGTGGCGCGTCCTTGCCCGAACGGCTGAAGGCGCTCAACGCATTGCCAAATATCACTTCTACCATTCTCTCGAAATCCAAGTCGCAGCGACGGCGCCGCTATAATGATCCTGGCACAGCATCCCTATGATGGCCGACACCAGTCTTGCTACCGCTCGGTTCGAGCCGTACGAGTCGGACCGATCGCTTCGCGCAAAACAAACTGAGGACGAATGGGTCTGAGCATCTGCTATCAACTCGCTGCCAGCGGCCGTTCGGAGGAAATCGGGCAGCGCATGAGCGACTGGCAAGCGCAGCTCAAACGGCATTTGCCCGGCTGTAACATTTCCGAATTGGCCGTCACGGATAAACAGGTTTGGTTTGATCTCCTGCCTGGGCCGGGAAGCGAAATCGCGCGCATGCGACTGCGGAACGAGGAGTCGGAACTTTGGACGGGAAGTTGGGATTGCAAGACCCAGTACGCCGGATGCGCACAGTACGGCGGCCCGGCGAATTTCCTTGAAGCCCACGGTTGCCTGATCAAGGCATTGGACATCGGATACTCTTCAGGACTAGTCGAAACTGTTTCCGACGACGGCGGCTACTGGTCAGGCCGCAGCAGCGAGAAACTTCTTGAGCGCTTCCACGCGTACCAGAGCCTGGTCGCTTCCTTGGTTGCTCAGGTGAGAGATGCCGGGTTCTCAGCGACGAGCCCGCAGGACGAACCCGAATCTGGACGACAGGAACGCTCCACGGCCACCATCGACTCCTTCTGATTCCAGCCCTCGTTTCACATCATGCGAACTGCTACCCGCAAAACTCTGGAAAGCACCCTTCCTCCCGCGCCGTCAGGGGAAAGAAAGACCGAATTCGAACGCGCACTGAGAGAGGCTGGCATCGCGGTGTGCGAGGCCCTGCACCGATACTGTGACTGTTACCATTACAGTGGCTCGGTGATCGTCGGCGAACGGTTGGCCGAGATGGGAATTCCCGACCACATCTGCGCCGCGGTGGAAATTGTGTGCGAGGTTGCCGATGAAGAGGGCATCGATCCCCGCTTGAGTCCTGTTGAAGGATCCGTTCACCCGGAATACCTCGCCGCAGTTCTGGGCTGGCTGAAAATCACAGGCAAGGGTCTTCCGAAAACATGGCTCGGCCGATTCGCCTGGCACGAAGACGATCACTGGTTCATTCATCACGAGCACAAGCCGATTGCGGAAAGGGCCGGCCTCCGAGTCGAGATTCCCAGAAGCTGTTACTCGTTCAAACGACCTGCGCACGCGTTCCCAATTGATCCGCCGCCCAACGCCCTGCTCTTCAAAACCCGGGAGTCAGCCTGTCCGGTTGTGTGCGTCGTTAATGGGATTGCGCATGCCGATCCCGTCAACGTGCTCCCAGAACATCTTCGTCCCGAGATCCCGCTCTGCGGTCAGGAATGGAAAAGACTGACAGTCGCGGGAGTTCCGGTCGAGGTCCGAGCTACAGGTGGCGACGGATTGTTTATGGGAGTCGCGGTAGATACCGGACAAATGATGCGGTTCAATTGGGATGAAGGCCAAAGCGCGTTCAATATCCCGCTTGATGATGGCGCCTCAACCTGCGCCTGAAGGAGATTCCGAAAGCTCCAACGCTGTTCTGAATTCAATGTCCAGGTGAACCGAAAAAGTCTTCGACCAATTATGCAAGCGAGCATGAGCTTCGAGGAAATAGTAGCAGCGATCCGAGCCCGCCGTTTTCTTCCGAGCAAACCGATCCGCGAAATCCGGCCCATCGATCTCCAGCGCAACCCGCGCATCGTGGCCAGCCGCAAATACAACGGCAATTTTGCCGCAGCCGTCGTGAAATCGCCTGGCGACGTGGAATTCTACACCTCGTCCAACATTTATCTGACGAGTCTGGGCGCAAGCACGTGGTTTGAAGAGGGGGAATGGAAGAGCGCGTTGAACGAGGCCACTCCCGGCACGATTTTCCTCGGTGAACTTTTCATTCCGGGCGCCGGCATTGAAGACCTCGGGGCCTTCCAGAGTTGGTACACCTGGCATCGCAACCGGATTGGAGAGACTCCGCCCAAGGCAAAGTTCCTCTCGTTCGACTTGCTCACCTCCGCAGGGCGATCTCTTCACCACCGGCCCTACGAAGAGCGTTACCAAATTATACCCTCACCGATGCGCGTGGCTGCCGCGCCTTACCAAAACCTGAGCGAAGCCGAAGCGGCAGTTGCAGAGAGCAACCACATCGGCTGTGAGGGATTCGTTTTCTGGGACGCCGATGCCTCTTCATTGTGCAAGATCGGGGGTCAAAACAAAGCTCGGGGAGCCGCCTGGAAGGTGAAGCCGGTTCGCAGGGAAAGTTTCGTTCTGCAACGGCTCGCCTGCGCGGAACCCGCACGCCTTGTGATGGTGCTGGGGACGCACGGTCAGCCTGACTTTCAGTGCGGCAGCGGACTCACGCAGGACGAACGCAGGCAATTGGTGGAAGCGTTCCGCGCAGGAAAGAGTGTCATGGTGGATGCGCTTCACTATGGCTATGACGAGAGTGGCCGGCCAGAGATGCCTCGAGCTGTTGAATGGCGCACCTGTTGAGACATTAACCCTCTACCGAAATCGGCTCGTCCACGGGCACCGCTGTTCCGATCCGTAAACCAGGCACATTCAGGTCCGTATGAGCCTCTACATCCAGATCACCAAACGCTGCAACATGAGCTGCAATCACTGCAGCTTCAGTTGCGGTGAACGCGGCCCGGACATGGACGCCGCAATATTTCGTCGGGTGCTCGAACTCTCCGAGCGAGAAGAAACTCCCATCACCTTGGGTGGCGGTGAACCGACGCTGCATCCTCTCTTCATGGATTTTCTGTGGAGGTCCATACGAGCGAAGGCAGCCCTGACCTACGAATTGGGGATGCCAGCAGTCGGCTTGGTCACCAACGGCAGCCGGACCGCTGTCGCTCTCGAATTGGCCGCGCTCGCCAAAGTCGGCGTGATTTGTGCCAGTGTTTCACGGGACGAATTCCACGACCCTATTGATCCCCAAGTATTCCGCGCCTTCGAACCTTCCAAACAACCGGGGATTATCGGAGGATCAATACGCTGGGCTTGATTGTGCCAGCCGGCCGGGCCAAGCGCTGGGGAAATCATCCGTTCAGGCAATGCGTGTGCGACGGCCCGTTTGTCACCCCGACTGGAGACCTATATTCGTGTGGCTGTCGCCTCCGGAAGCTCGGACATGTCGCGGACACGGCGCTTCGTCTTCCAGATGAGTGGAGGGACATGATCTGTCCAAACGAACAGCCTCTCTTTGAGCGCGGCCCAACTCCTGGAGACGGTGCGGTTCCATCCGTGAGAAATCTCCACTGCGAAAACGGATGACTGCGATTCGCAAGATTATCGCCGGCGGCCAAACGGGCGCCGACCGAGCAGGACTGGATTTCGCTCTGGCCAATCAGATCCCCATCGGAGGCTGGTGTCCCAAAGGCCGCCGGGCTGAAGATGGGATTGTACCGAGCCGCTACCAACTAAGAGAACACCCTGCCTCTGCATACCAGCCCCGGACGATCCAAAACATCGACGAATCCGACCTGACCGCGGTCTTCGCTCGCGCTCCCTTGAGTCCGGGCAGTCGCTACACGTTGAAACAATGTCGGCACCAGGGAAAGAAGCACGTCTGGCTCGCCGGTTTTCCAGACGCCGAAGCCGACGCCAAATGCTTAAGGGCCGCGCTCAGCCAATTCGATGGAATCCTGAACATCGCTGGCAGCCGAGAAAGTAAATGCCCTGGCAACTACGAACACGTGTTGCGGGTCTTGCGTCTCGCCACTGCGGAGCTGACTTCGGTGAGAAATCAGGAACCCTCACAACCCGATCGCAAATGAACCGGGTTCTCTTCATCATCGCACTGGGTCTTTTGCCCATTGTCGGCGGGCCGGTTGCCACACTTTGTCTCGTCTTCCTGCTACCCAGCATCGTCGCCCACCTCATCCGCCACCCTGACACCAAGTTGGTCATGCTGATCAACTTGACCGTCGGATGGACGGTCCTCGGTTGGGCGATCGCCGCCGCCTTGACGATGCCGTGCAAGACACGAACTCGTGATCAATTCCATAATGCAGATGTTCCGTAGGCGAAACGGCTCGGGGCTGGCCGCT
>JADJGC010000019.1 GCA_016708315.1 bacterium | reverse complement strand
TTCAAACCACTGACCGCAGAAAATAAGGTGTGATTTCTTGGGTCTGCATTTTTGTTTGTTTCTGTTGCTCTGCTCTGCGCACAGAATCGTTTTGGAAAAGAGAAGGCGACGCCATGCGCCGGCCTCTTCTCTCCCGTTTTGTTTAGGCCTCGTCATCTTACCGCCGCAGGCGGTCTGATTTCAACTCCCACTTCGCTGGCTTGGCACCATGCGATTCGGGGAAGCGATAGACTTCCCGGGGCGTGGCGTAGCCCAGCGCCTGATGCGGCCGTTCGTCGTTGTAATGGGCGAACCAGCGGAACAGTCCGTCTTCCAGCTCCAGTCCGTCCTCGTAGTCGCGCAGATAGATGTCCTCATACTTGAGGCTGCGCCACAACCGTTCCACGAACACGTTGTCCAGACACCGGCCCCGGCCATCCATGCTCACCAACGTGCCCGCTGCCGCCACCGCCTCGAGGTAGGCCAGCGAGGTGAACTGCGATCCTTGATCCGTGTTGGCAATCAAAGGGGCCCGCGTGCCATGCTGGAGCGCCGCCTGCCACGCCCACACACAGAAGGCCGCCTCCAAGGTGTTGCTCAACCGCCACGCCAGCACATACCGGCTCCACCAATCCATCACCGCCACCAGATACATGAATCCGTGGCGCATCGGAATGTAGGTGATGTCGGCGCACCACGCCTGATCCGGTCCCGTGATCTCTTTTCCCCGCAATAAATACGGGTAGATTTCGTGTCCCGGCCCGGCCGGCTGGTGTTCTTCTGCGGATAAATCGCCCGGATGCCCAGCACCGCCATCAGGCGTTGGACCCGCTTGCGATTGATCTCCCAGCCCTCGCGCCGCAACAGCGCGGCCAGCCGCCAACTCCCGAAGACCGGACGCTCCAGGTGCAGTTCGTCCAACCGGCGCAAGAGGGCCAGGTTCTCGGCGCTCTCGGGCCGCGGCTCGTAGTAATACGCCCCCCGCGAGATGCCGAGCAGCTCGCACTGCGTCCGCAGCGACAGGCCCGCCGGAATGCTCGCGACCAGCTCCACGCGCTCCTTCACAAGCCCAGTTGTCTGGACTTTTTTTTGAGCCAGTCCAACTCCATCGTCAACTGTCCCACCTTGCGCTCCAACCGCTCAATCTCTTTCTCGCTCTCCTGGATTTGCACCGTCGGCCCATTCTCGAACACCTCGGGCAGGCGCTGGCTCACCTCGCTCTTCCACTGGCTGACCTGATTGGGATGTACCTGATAATCCCGCGTGATCTGCGCCACCGTCTGGATCCCCTTCAACGCTTCCAGCCCCACCTTGGCCTTGAAGCCCGCTTCCAACCGTCTGCGTTTCGCTCTCATTTTGTTGTCTGTCCTTTCTTTCATTTTGACCGGCTCGTTCATCGAGCCGGTCAGGAGCAGACACCAAAAAATCCACCTATACCAGTGGTCTAAAAATGGGGCCCATTTCATGGCCGATGGACCGTGGAATGTCGTGAATAACCCGCCTTGCCGGTCTCCATCGCTCACACTCTCGCCAACGGTTGGACTATCGCCGATGTCCAATCGCCCGAGTAATTACCTCAAGGGGGACAAATAGTGCCACCCATAAGTCTGGCTACAATCATCTAACTCTTATGTTTGTGCAAGAAATATCGGGAACATCTGAAATGAGAAAAAGCGACAACCTGTAGTGATCTTAGTTTCCTCGACGAGCGACCCGTGCGAAAGTTGGGGAATAGGCTGTTCCTTACAGCTTAAATCGTAAGTCCGGACATCGGTGGACTCGCTTATGGACCGCGCATCCGAGCAGCCCACGACTGGCGGTCCAGCCAACGAACGCAAATTGTCGTGCTAATCAACTGTGCATTAACGTTGGTCGCTCCGCAGCGCCAACGGAAAGGCAAATTGCCAATAGTCCTATACTATAATTTCTCACGCATGCTGGCTGACTGTAAGTTCGCACGGCCCTGAGATTACAGCCGCCGGTACCTGTCAGCACAATCAAGCTGCGGCTTCCAGCAATTCCGTCCGCACGAAGTAGAAAAATCATCCATCGCCCCCCCGATTTTTCCCCCCGAAGAATCAGGTTGCTTAGGTCGCCAACTTGGGGCGTAAAAAAGATTGAGGTCAAATTACAGCGCCGCAACCAGTAGTTGCTGGAAACTGTGCTGCACTTAAGCCGCTAGCAGTCTGTCGGACTTAGAGGGCAAAAGATTTTTGAAAATAGAATGAACAAAAGGGTGGGGCCAGGATCCAACCCTTCATGGCTGCACGTTTTGTGAATCTGGATCGGCAGACGCCGATGTTCCTGCCTTGCGATTTGCGCGAGTGGTTGCCCGGAGACCACCTCGTCCACTTCATCCTGGACGCTGTCGAGCAAATCCCCACGGGCCACTTGCGTGTGAACCATCGCGGCACGGGCAGTGAACAGTATCCGCCCACGATGATGCTCGCCCTGCTCATCTATTGCTACGCCACCGGACGGTTTGGTTCGCGCACCATCGAGGCGGCCACATACAGCGATGTGGCGGTGCGTTACCTGTGCGCCAACCATCATCCCGATCACGATTCGATCTGCACCTTTCGCCGGGTGAACCAGGCCGCGTTTGAGGCGGCGTTCGTCACGGTGCTGCAACTGGCGCATCAACTCCGACTCACGCGTGTAGGTTCGGTCAGTGTGGACGGCACAAAGATTCAGGCCAACGCCAGCAAGCACGCCGCCGTCAGTTACCAGCGCGCCGGGGAACTGATCACCCGCTTTCAATTGGAAGTGCAGGAACTGATCACACGTGCCGAAACCGCCGATGGGAAGGAGGCCAACGAGCCGCTGGACATCCCGGCGGAACTGGCCCGACGCGAGAAGCGCATTGAGTCGCTGAAACACGCGCGCCAGATCATCGAAGCGCAGGCCAGGGAAATGGCCGCGGCCAAGCGGCCCGAGCACGAGGCCAAAGGGACCGCACGCCAGGCGCAGCGCGACGCCGGCAAAAAGCCCCGCGGCCCAGAACCCCAAGCGCTGAGTGAAGTGCCTGAACCCAAAGCCCAATACAACTTTACTGATCCCGAGAGCCGGATCATGAAAGCGGGCAACGGGAAACACTTTGAACAAGCTTACAACGCGCAGGCGGCCGTGGACGAAGCGATGTTGATCGTGGGCCAGCGCGTGAGTGTCGCGCCCAACGACAAACAGGAACTGGCGGCAACCGTTGCCGCCATCAGCCCGGTGGTGATCGCTGAAGTCAAAACCGTGCTGGCCGACAGCGGATTTTACAGTGAAGCGATGGTGCAAGCGGTGGAACAAAAGCGGGACGGGATTTCGAGTGGCTTGACGGTGTATGCGGCGGTGGACAAACAAACGCATCACAAGCGGGTGGCGGATTTGCTGCCGCAACCCGAACCGCCGCCGTTGCCAGAGAACGCGAGTGCCAAAGAAAAGATGGCGCACCGGATGAAGACGCAGGCGGGCAAGACACTTTACAAACTGCGCAAGCAAACCGTTGAGCCGGTGTTTGGGATCCTCAAAGAAGTGCTGGGCTTCCGCCGGTTTCTGCTGCGCGGGCGGGAGAAGGTGTCATTGGAATGGCTGCTGGTCTGCGTGAGCTATAACTTCAAGCGGCTGTTCACGCTCAAAAACCTGGCGGCGACGGGGTAAAAAGCCGGCGCGCGGGCGCTATCAGCGAAAAACTCGGAGGGGCCGTCTCCCAGCGCGGGGCCGAGATGGGGGGCGGTGAGCAAAAATGGTTTTGTACCAGCCACCGGGAGCCGTAATAGGCGTGCGCCAGCAAATGCGATTTCTAAGTCCGACAAATTCCTAGGCTTTCATCTTGCAGCGTCTCAGGTGACCGGTTTTGCGCCCACGAAAACTGTAAGACCGCATCCACATCATATGACAAAAGGGTCGCTTTTCAGGGGATATTCCACGATTGTTAATCCGGAGACACGGGTGATGCCCGACAGATGTCAGCGACCTCCGGCAAAGCCGGAGGCTTGAGATAGCGTGAACCGCTCAAAGCGGGTTATAGTTCCGTTAGCCGCTCAAAGCGGCAACAGCGTCAGTTGGTCCAACCGCTGATCTTCTTTTTCCTGCTCTTGGATGTATCGGCGCACCGCGACTTCGTCCCGCCCCACCGTCGATACCCAATAGCCCCGTGCCCAGAACTGCTGACCCACAAAGCTCTTCCTCCGCCCTGCATACACCCGAGCTATGTGAATCGCGCTCTTGCCCTTCAGATACCCCATCACCTGCGCCACCGAATACTTCGGCGGAATCGAGATCAACATGTGCACATGATCCGGCATCAGGTGCCCCTCGATGATCTCACTCTCTTTTTGCCGCGCCAGCTCGCGAAAGACTGGCCCTAACTCCCGCCGGATTTGTCCAAACAAGTTCCCCCCGCGCCCCCCCAACCAAAAAGAACTCCCCCCCCCCCCCCCCAACCCCCCAACCCCCCTCCCCCCCCCCCCCCCTTCACAAACTTTGGCCGCCTCCTGACATAGACTTCAACGATCTGCGCTGTTTCTGGGCTTTTTCCGTACTCTGAAGCCGCGAAGGGTGCGAACCCAAACCTGTCCGCTTTTTCGAACGCTCGCCTATGCTGCCCGGTATGGGCGCAACTAGAACGGACGATCTGTTCCCGGAGGTCCGCAATCCGGAAGGCACTCGGATCCTCAACGAGCGATGCGTGATCAAGACGCAAGCGGGTCATCGAGTGGTGCTGGTTTCGGGGATTGTCCTGGCCAGCTACGCGGTCACCGATCGCATGGCCGAAGCCTACGCGATGGTCAGCCTGGTCGAGCAGGGTTGGGCCAGTCAGTACCAGGTGGCTCACGCATTGGGGTGTTCGGCACGGACGGTCCGTCGCGATCAGCGCAGGTTTGAAAACGGCGGACTGGCTGCGTTGGGACATGGCGACGGCTACCCCAAAGGACAATGGCGTCTTCCGGGAGAACGCAGCCGATGGATTCATCGCCTGAAAGCAAGCGGCCATTCGAATCGGGAGATCGCGCGCCGCGCTGGAGTGAGCGAAATGGCCATTCGTAAATTATTGTGTCGCCTGAACTGGAAGGACGCGCCAGCGCAGCCGGATTTGATCCCCTCTGAGAATGCCCTGCCTGCGAACCCAAACCTGTCCGCTTTCTGCGTCACCGCGCCGACAGCTTCCATCCGCCATGACCCCGACCCAAGTGATCGTTCCGCCGACCGCTTGCTGGCGCGGTTGGGATTGCTGCAAGACGCCCCTCCGTTGTTCGGTTCGGCGATGGCAGTTCCGCGAGCCGGCGTTCTCCTGGCGCTTCCGGTTTTGATGGCCAGTGGGGTGTTCGAGTGCGCGCAAAAAATCTACGGCCATCTTGGGCCGAGCTTCTATGGCTTGCGCACCAGCTTGCTCACGCTGTTGCTGATGGCGCTGTGGCGCATCAAGCGTCCGGAAAATCTCAAAGAGTATTCGCCTCAAAGCCTCGGACGTGTGTTGGGACTGGACCGGGCGCCGGAAGTCAAAACTCTGCGGCGCAAGCTGGCCAGCCTGGCGGCCACGGGACGCGCCGCCCAGTTTGGCGATGCGCTGGCCCGGCGACGCGTGGAGTTGCGCGGCAAGGCCATGGGTTTCCTTTACGTCGACGGGCACGTGCGGGTCTATCACGGCCAGCACGCGCTGCCCAAAACCCACGTGGCACGCATGCGCATTTCGTTGCCGGCCACCTCGGATTATTGGGTCAATGACAGTTCCGGCGATCCACTGTTCGTCGTGACCGCCGAGGCCAACGCCGGTCTGGTCAAGATGCTGCCCGGCATTCTCGACCAAGTCCGCGGACTGGCTGGCCAACGACGCGTGACCGTCGTGTTCGATCGTGGCGGCTTCAGTCCGAAACTCTTTCAACAGATCATCGCCGCCGGGTTCGATTTGCTGACCTATCGCAAGGGCCGTTATCCAAGAATCCCGCGCTCACGCTTCAACCCGCACACCGGCCGCCTGGGCGGACGAAAAGTCTCTTATGTTCTGGCCGATCAGGAAGTCCGGCTGCTTAAAGGCAAACTGCGTTTGCGGCAGGTCACGCGGAGAATGGAAAACGGACATCAGACGCCGATCCTGACCTCACGACGCGACCTGGCGGCGGCACAGGTTGCCTATCGGATGTTTGATCGCTGGCGCCAGGAGAACTTCTTCAAATACCTGCGCGAAGAATACGCCCTGGATGCGCTGGCGGAATATGCCGCAGTTCCGGCCGATCCAACGCGCGAAGTTCCCAACCCGGTTTGGACCGCGCTGGATGCCCAATACCGCCAGGCCTGGGCGCGGGTGGATCGGCTGCAAAGCGAATATGGCTTGGAGGCGCTGAACAATCTGGAACAGAAACATCGCACGATGCGCGGGTTCAAGATCGCTTACGGCAAGCTGGGTGAGAAGATCTGGAGCGCCTGGCAGCGAGTATCGCAGTTGGCCAAACGCCGCGCGGCGGTGCCGCGGCGAGTTCCGGTGCGGGAGGCGACCGACAAACCGATCGTCAAGCTGGCGCCGGAGCGCAAGCACCTGACTAATCTGATCAAAATGGTGGCCTATCAGGCCGAGAGTGATCTGCTGCGAATGGTCACGCCGCACTACCGGCGAGCCGATGACGAAGGCCGGACACTCATCCAAGCGGCACTGGCAAGTGCGGCGGATTTGGAAGTCACGAAACGAGAACTGCGCGTCAGGCTGGCTTCACAAAGTTCACCGCATCGCACCCGCGCCGTCGCGGCACTGTGCGAGGAACTGAATCACAGAAAAGCGGTTTTCCCGGGGTCGAACTTGCGCCTGAAATACTTGATCCAGGATCCGTCATGAGGAAAAAGCGGACATTTTCAACACCCCTATGTCAGGAGTTC
>JADJGC010000018.1 GCA_016708315.1 bacterium | reverse complement strand
CCAGGCACGATTGGCAGTCGATAATCAACCGTGCCCGGACATCCTCATCCCGTTGAGCGTGGTCGTGCGGCGCGGCTCGCCCAACTTCGACATACCCGTCAGCGAACCCAAGACGGGCGACTGCCTCAAGCTTTTCAACGGGAGCATCCCCCGATGGCCCTGACACAAGACACATGCACATGAAAACCAAAACCCCAATTCTCGCCGCCGCCATGGCGGCCTTCACCCTCAGCGTCATTGGCGCTGGCCCCGTCGCTGGTGGCCCGTCCGGCAAGGACCAGACGCCGCCCGGGCCCGTCGTAAAAGAATACGTTGCTCGCCCGCCATCTCTGGATGGCAGCAAACCTCCAAAGGTGGAATCCCAGAAGCGGGCGCTGCCCGCCATCTGGTCTGGCGGAAACCTGGACGTGCCGAAAGACATCCATTTCGATTTTGATCCAGCCCGGACCAACTACGTCGCCATCTACTCGGTGACGAACAAGACGGACGACCCGGTTCAAATCAAGGGCTTCACATCCTCGTGCCAATGTACGAGCGTGGAGTCCACCAGCCAGACCGTGCCGGCCAGAGGCGCCATTCAAATCAAGGCGGTCATCCAGCAGCAACGTCCGTCCGTCCAATACGTGATCCTGCAGGATGGCCAAACGAATCTTTACCAAACCGTCATCTGGATCCAACCCAAGCAATGAACACACGTCGCTTCATCCTGGCATCCGTCGCGTTGATTTCGGGCGCCGCCGTCATCGCCATCGCCCAGACCATAAGCCCGACGGAGTTCAAGCCGTTGCCCAAGTTCCAAAGCGCCGCGCCGGCTACTCCCAGCCCTCCCCACGTGGTGAACCACAATCGTCCGGCCGAAGTGTTTACGCCCTTGCCGCGAATCGAGCCGGGCGAACCGCCAACGGAGCGTTCGGCCGCCGCGATCGCGAAGCTGCGAACCGCGGATCAGCAACTGTGGCAGGCCATGACTAACTCGGTATTTCAGGCCCAATTCCAGCAGACACTCACGCTCATCAAGCTGGCAAACCAGCAGCCGGGCGTCCGCGCCAAGGTCGAGGCGGCACGCAAAGAGGTCCAGGATTATCTCCGCCGGCACAGTGCGGAGTTGATGCCCGTGTTTGAAAAGATGAACGCGCCAAGAGAACTGCAGCGCCAGGAGGGGCAGCTCACTGAGTTGGTATTCTAAAATCGGCGCGTCGGTGTTCTCCCTTCGAATCAGCCCAGCATGTTTGAATTCATCCTCGCATTGCTGACCACGATGTTCCCCATTCGTGGCAGCCAGATCATGGAACTGGATTTCCGCGCACTGACCTGCGGCGAAATCGCCCCCAGAGATTTGTCCAGTTTTCACTTCGCCAACCCGCTACAAAGCCCCACACAGGCAACCAACTTCGCGATCCTGTGCGCCACGCTCGATTGGGACGCGACCAAGTATTTCAAAGGCGTGCCGGCATTTCCTGACGAGTTGCGATTGTACACGGCTTATTACCTCACCGTTCCGCCGAGCACCAACGCGCTGAAATTCCTGCGGCTTCATGTCCAGAGCTGGCAGACGAACTGGCTTGCCTCTGAAATTGAGGAGGACCTCGTCAAGCGGCTCAGTCTCGAATCGCCCGCAGACGCCAACACACTTGTCTCCCGCATGCTGGAAAACCCGGAGAACCTGCGGTGGACGCGGTGGTTCACCTGGCACAAGCTTGTCGAGGAACGCCGCAAGGCTGAAGCTATTGCGTACGCGGAGCGGGAGCATGTGCGCACGCAAATCAGTTTTTCAGTTCAATATCCATGCCTTCCGTTCGAACTCGAAAAACCTCCCCTTCGCGTTCTCTGGCCATCCAAGGTCCGCACGGAAGTTTATCAATACTATTTTCCGGGCAGACAGTGGACGCGCCAACTGATGCGGTCTCCAAAGAATCCCGTTTACATTCCGCGGCAATGGGAACCTCCCGGAGACGAACGCTACCAACGCAGTTGGAAACGCGGCCCGTCATGGCAGATGACCTACAGCCAGAAAGAAAACACTTTGACTCGGACACTCACGTACGTGGCGACAGACAGCTACGTGGCTGGAACAATCAACACCAATTCCTTTTCCGAGATTCTCGTGGAAGCACCGCCGCCCAGACGGTTCGTGGTCAAAGCCCCGGCCCTGATTGAAGTCCAGTAAGCCTTTCCGTTGTGCCGGGGAGCGTTTCCTGATTCACCACTACCCTCTGAATTTCTCCAATACGGTTGTGCAGCGGTTCTGAACAAGTGCTGCGACAGCGTTTGCAGCGGGATGTTCCGTGATCAGGTCGGGCGCTTTTGACAGGACTGTTTCCGCCAGTTCCCGTACACGCCGCTTTACCATTGGCCTGGCAAGGCCCGCTTCTTCCGCCAATTGATCAAAGTGCTTTGGAAGCACTTTGTCAGACACATATTCTCCGCCGATTTTCATCGCCATTTTGGGGGAGAGTTCTGGGTAATAGGCCGTGCTGAGAACATCGTAAAGCGGCGCCAACCGCGTTTCCCGGCCGTAAAGCAGCGAGAAATTCTTCCCATGAGCATCGTGGTTTCCGATCAGGAAATTGAAAATAACCGCGTCCAATAATCGTTGAAGGTCGATCACCGGGGCGCTGGACAATTCACGCAATAGCGCAAAGCACTGCTTTAGCGAAGGCCCGCCTTCGTTTTGGTATTTGTTGTCAGGAACAATTCCCAGTGCCTGGCAAAAGTCCTCCTGATGCTCCCGTTCCAACTGTTCGGGACCGCCGGAGGAATCCTTCAACAGCGTTCGGTCATAACGCTCGACCAGGAGATAATCAATGTTCTCTACCTTGCCGACTTCTACCTTGGCGGTGTGCAAGCCAATCGCGCCAGCCAGTTTCATACAAAATGCTTCATTGAATACAATGCCTTCGAACCGCTCGATGGCCGGTTTCAGAATGTGCGTGCTGGGCGCTCCACCAAGGGGCATGGAAATTTGATTGTTGGAAACATGCACCGCGATTTTGTCCTGGGCACCGGCCAAGGAGAGCCGGATGCCATCCTCTCCTGCCATGAGCGGACGGCGCGGCAATTGCCTGAGAATCTCCGCCAATTTCTGACTGCTCAACTGGCGGTAACCGTAGTTGCGTTCTGGCAGGCTTTCACCAGACGGGATGAATGTCACCGCTCCAGCGCATTCGCCGCCGATTTGTTCCAGCATGGCGAAATCGTTTCTGGCGCTGATCCCGAGGTTCTTGGCAATAATCTCGCGTTTGCTTTGTTCCGGCAGAATGCCGGCAAAGAACCCCTGGCACTCGTTGCGGCTGAACCGCTCTTTTCCAAGCGGCAGCGAGTGCGACAGAGGAATGGCCTTTGCATCGTTCAGCCAGCTTTCAGCATAACAGAACATCATCTGACCATGCTCATTCTGAATGAGCAGGCCGACCAACTGCCGACGCAAGTAAACGTTCAACGTCCGGGCCATTCTTAACCTCCCTTCTTGTCGTTCCCAGCGGGCGGAACCAATTCGATTTTGATGCCCAAGGTCTGCAGGACGGTGAGCACCTTGCCGAGCTGGCAGGTAGGCTTCCCCTTTTCCATCTCGATGATGAACCGCAGGCCCGTGCCGGAAGTCATGGCTAAATCCTTTTGCGTCACCCCCATGCGCTTGCGGGTGCTTTTGACCAATTCCCCTATGGTTTTCGGAGTATGTTTCATGTTACCGAGCGGTAATATTGCACGCATCTTACACCCAAATCAAGTGAATTATTCCCGCACGGGAACAATTGCGCCTGTGGTCAAGAAAATCAACGCTTTATTCCCGAACGGGAACAGAGATGCGAGTGCGAGACAAGCTCAAATGCCGCGTTCCCGCTACGCGGAATATTTCAATACAAGAATTGTTGCGTGCTTACGGCCTTTCAAAAGCTCGGTTCCAATAAAGGTTGCGCCAGGGTGTGGATCGAATCGCCGCGCCTCCAACAGCTTGGTTTCGAGGCCGGATCCTTTCTGGATGTTCGGCAAAGAGCAGGCGATACACTCCATCTGGTTCCCGTCGCGCATCGGACCCGCAATCGGGTTTCCTTCCGGCAGATGTCGGGCCTCCCGTGCCCGATTATTGATCTGAACAGCCGTCGTTTGTTGTCCGATTTCCAGGGGCACACGGAGATCAAGCTCTCCGCCAGTTTCAAAAGGTTGCAGGTGACTCCGTCGGTACGCTCTTTTCACATTGTGCGGCACCGTACTCATGGGCTGCCACTGCCTGCCATCGAGTACTTCGCCGGCGGCGGAACGCTGACCAGCGCCGTCACCGACGATCCAAGATTCAAGCTGGCGGGCGCCGTCGAGATATCGCCGAGATTCGCGGCGCACTTCGCATTGGAACATCCCGACGTGCCGCTCTACCAGTGCGACATCCGTGATTTGGACCCCGGCGACTTGCCCTCGGCCGCCTTCATGTTCGCCAGCTTGCCTTGCACGTGCTTCTCAACGACCGGCGTGGCCAAAAAGGGTTTGAAGGGAGGCAGCGAACTTGGGGACGACGGCGACCTGTTCCTGTCCTTCGCGCATCACGTAGCTGCACACATGCCACTGGCGGTGATGGTGGAAAATGTACCGGGATTTTTTGGGCCGAACGCGATCGCTGGTCGCGTGTTGATGGCTCACCTGGAACGTCTCGGCTACCACGTCCACTGTTTTCAGTTGAACCCGTGGGACGAATGGGCGGAGCCTCAGGATCGCAAACGCGGAGTCATGGTGGCCACGCTGTTCGCCCGTTTCTATCCGGCCATTCCGATGAAGCGCTTCGATGGGAGTGCCGGTGATTACCTGGATACGGCGGATCCCATGCGCGACCGAGTTGAGGCGGAGCGAATCCGGAATTGCATTGCCGGAAGAGCGGAACACATGGAGCGCCACCGCGCCGCGGGCAACGGTTTTGGGTTCACCGTGATCGACCCCCAGAGTTCGAAGGTCCCCACCATTTTGCGCAGCTACTGGAAGATCAACTGCGGTCCGTTTGTCGCTTGCGAAGGTGGAGTTCGAATGCTGCGGGTCCCGGAAATTGAGCGGCTGATGGGATTCGTTCCCCGGAAGGGTTTCACCAGCCGATCATACGCCACTGCGGTGGAGATTTTGGGGCAAGGCGTGCAAACGCGAATCTTCCGGCAACTGATCGGTCAACTGGGCGATTTCCTCGAGCACATGCTCAAAACCGATCGCGTCCCCACACCGCCACAGTATCGACTCTTCAACTGACTTCTTTTCGCCGTTCACGGATCCGCGCGAATCGAATAAAGCAGCAGCGTCCCGGATCATTTCGCAGCGGCTCGTTTAACCAAACAAGTCGAAGGAAAGCCCTTTGGGCTGTCGCGCTTTGACCGCTTTCTCGACTTCGCGTTTCACGAGCCGCTTGACCCGCTTATCTTGCTTTTTCTCCGCGAGCGTCCTGGTGATGGCAACTCCAGCACCGATGGCGACCAGACCCGGCACAGCGACGGCCGATCCCGCCACCTTGGGAATCCCCATCTGGCCGATGCACTGGAAACGCTCGCCACCATCTCGTATTGCCATGAACAATTCAGCAGGTGTGCCCGAGAACTTCATACTCGATTATAGGCCAAAGTGAGATGGCTGAGAATAACTGGACCGCGACAGCGAATCTGTTGCGTGGCATCGGTGGGATCACCAGTCCAGCCAGCCGGCTCTCAAATGTGATTTGGATTCGTGCGGTCTGGATTTTGCTATTTCGCTAATGCGCCGGCCCAAACACTTTTGTGCTCGACGAGGGGGCAATACATCACCCGCCGCACTATAATGAGGGACGACCGTGTATGTATCAACGGACAGTCGAGTGAAAGCCGCCTTGAAACCTGCCGTGGTTCTCGCCCTGCATTTGCTGTTGGGAACAAATCTTATTTACGGGCAGGCCACCAATCACCCGACCACCATCTCTCCAACTGTCTCCAGGTTGGACACGAGCTCCACAAATGGGACAGGCCAGGCTTACCTTCCGCAACTGCGCAAACCGACTGCACGGGATTCAACCAAAGCCGAACCTCTCACCACCGAAGTTGGCGACCAGATCAATCATTTGGAGTGGACCGGTCAATACGTCGAGCGCTACGTGCGCGTCCCTGAAGGGAACACCGGAAAAGCCAAGCTCATCAGATTTCTTATTCCCGTCTACCGTGAGAAAGGCACTCAGCGGAAGGCATCGGTTGGCACCGAGGATAAGCGAAAGAACTGACTGACGGTCGGAAGTTTGCCAGCGAGACGATCATCGCAGACTCATTCATCCGTCACCCGTTCTTGTTCGTTGGGTGTGCCTGCAAAAATTCTGCGGCCCGCATACCGGGTTGCAACATCTCTGGGAGAGCAAAAGTGCTATGAGTGCGGTTAGTGGCGGTACGCAATATCTTGACAACTATTTGAATGAAATCGGGAAGGTTTCCCTGCTGACGGCGGCGGAGGAAATCAAGTTGAGCAGCGCGATCCGGGAGGGGCCCGAAGATGAGTCAGCCCGAGCCGAAATAAGGTTGATCGAGGCGAATTTGAGGCTGGTCGTGTCGGTCGCAAAACGCTGGCAGCACACGCAATTGACCATGGAGGAATTGATCTCCGCCGGGAACGAAGGTTTGCAAATCGCCGCCAGGAAATACAATCCCCAGGGATTCAACACCCGCTTTTCAACCTACGCCACGCTCTGGATCGAGCAGGCGATCCGGATGGCCGCCAATCGTGCGCACACTGTGCGCATTCCCATCCGCCGCGCGACCCAATTGCACAAAGTGCTCCATGCGCCCAGTTACGACGAAGCCGCTGCGGAACACGATGAACACCGCATTGCGGGCGAAGTCGGTCTCAAAGTGGAGGCCGTTCGTCACGTGCTGAAGTACCGGGTTACTGAAGTGAGTCTGGATGCGCCGGCGTGCGACGGGAGCGGCGAAATGATCGGCTGCGTCATTCCGGAAGAGCGCTGTTCCTTCCAGGAAATGATGGACACCGAGGATTTGGCCGTGGTTCGCCAGGCGATAGCGGAGTGTCTCACCGATCGGGAACAGTTTGTGATCCGCCAACGTTTTGGCTTGGATGGTCCGGTCGCCACGCTCGATGCCGTCGGGGAACAACTCGGCCGCACGCGTGAGCGTGTTCGTAAAATTGAACTACAAGCCCTGTCCCGACTCCGGCAGCGATTAGGTGAGATCTTTCACCTGACTCTTGATCCTGTCTGAAACCGGCTTCGCCAAAAGCCAACAATCGTGCGGCGGGCGATCTTCGTTCGTGCCGCGCGCGAATGAGATTTCAAATTGCTGATGCCCCGCAACCGTACCGGATCGTCAGCATGAATGGACGGCGGCTTCAGATCCCGAATGCGGAAGACCGCCGTCGGCACCGCGAAATTTACGAACAACTCAAACACCTTTGCCCGGTCAAATGGGAGCCGGAGCAAATCCAAGCGCACATTCGCGAGGCGCTTCGGGCCGAACCAGGAACGATAGCCCTGCGTGCTGACCTCCAGGACTGTTTCGGTTCGATCCCGCAAGACGAGGTTAGGTCCCGGATCAAATCTCTTTCCCTGCCTGGCCACCTGAGCCAAGGGCTGGTCAACATCCTCCGACCCGTTTCTCGCGGCTTGCCAGTCGGCAGTCCGCTTTCCCCGTGGCTGGCCGAACTGGTATTGCGCGACGTCGACGCCGCCATGACCGATTTTTCGCACTACTTTCGCTATGTGGACGACATCTGCGTCCTGGGCAGTCTCGAGAAATGCACGAAGGCCAAACGACGACTTGAGGCCGTGATTGAGCCTTTGGGAATGCTCTTGAGCCCCACCAAGACTTGCATCGTCCCGTCTGAAGAACTGGTGTTCCTCGGCCGGTCTTATCAAATCCTGGACGATTCACAATTGATCGAAGTCGATTTGAGCGGCGAGACGTTCCGCTTGCCCAATCACAAGAAGGTGAAACTCCACGTCAACAAGACGGGCCAGCCCTACCGCGAACACGACGGACGAATTACCTACAGCCTGAGCTGTCTGCTCAACCGGATGAGTCAGCAACCAACGCCTTATATCCTCGAGATGCTCATGCTTCGGCAAACCTGCGAGGACGAATCGCTCAACCGCATCATTCAACACCCGGAATGTATTTTCGACCGAAGCTTGCCGCACGCCTTGCATGGAAAAATCTATCGCCATTATCTGACACAGGTCAGAAACCGCGTGCAAACCCAACCGCAGTTGCCGATCGGTGCCGCTGGCGAAGTGTTCCGGTGGCTTCACCTGACCAACCACATCATGCAACACGCGCTTCTACCGCCAGATTATCACGAGGCGGAAGCGGAATGGGCGCAACTGCTGGAGAGTTTGGAGGCCGGGCAATACGAGCCGTACCATCAACGGATCAAGCAACTCTTCAAACAGGAGTACGATCTGCGCACGGGATTGGGCGCGGGGGAAACTCCACTGCCTGCCGACAAGCCGGCATTCGCCGCGTTCAGTTTGGATTAGGCCAGCGAGAAGTTGACGCGCTCGTCGACGCTGCCTGCTACGGATCTCTCCGCTTGGACGGAGAGAATCCTCGGTTGCGGTTTGGGATTGTAGAGGGCGTTCCAGAGGCCCTTCCTTTGCGAAATGGCGTCCAGGGCGGATTGAACGAATTCCTGCATTTTCGGGTGGTACGGTTGAAAGTTGGTTGCGCGCGCCAGACCTTCTTCCACGAGGAGTTTGTTGACACAGAGTTCGTTTCCCGAGACCGAATCCTTCGCGTAGAGGTAACAGGGCATGCGGCCATAAAGTGCCGGCTGGTTTCGAGCTACCTCCACCCGGACCTGCGACCCTGGCGGGATCAGTTGACGAAGAGCTTCCCAGGCCCTCTGCGCTCCCGGCTGTGATTTGTCGTGATGGTCCAGTTCCGGTGTATCGATTCCGATCAACCGGTAACGCCCGCGCTGACCAACAAAAGTATCGCCGTCCACCACCTGACTCACCGTTTCGGCGTGCGACTCCAGGCCGTATGCGGAAGGATCAACCTGATGGGATGATGCTCCCATTGCCGCGCTCGAACCGCCGGACTGAGACGCCGGAAGGCGACATTGTGATCGCCGACCGGAAAGTGACGGAGCGCTTCGAGGAACTCCGCGTCCACTTGTCCATTTTTGTTCACCGGGATGCCGTCCTGAATTCCGCGGGCGACCAGGTCCAGCCGCTGGTCCATGATGATGCGGCTGCCCATCTTGAGATATCGTTTGAGCGCGGCGACGGCCAGGAGCAAACCCACCACTCCTTTCAACCCCATTGACTTGTAGGCCAGCATGCCGGCCAGCGCCCCAAGCGCGGCCAGCGTCGCGGGGTTGGCCTGGCGCACAAAGGCAATCGTTGCATTTAGCATTTTCTCACCCGAGAGGCCTGGCAGGAGATCCATGTCGTCGTGTAGTTCCACCGGATAAGCATCGGTGTCCGCTCCGGCTGGTCCGCGCGGATGGACTTGATCCGCCGTTGGGGCTTCCGTTTCCATTTCCGGCAACTCGTGCCGCAACAGTTCGATCTGCTGTTCAAACTCAGGATTGATTTCGGGAGGAGGAACCAACCAAACGTCATCGGCAGGTACGAACAGTCCGCCGGATTTGTGCCTCGCGAGATTCTGCAAAGTTTCCGGCAGGTCCTGTACGGGTTGCAATGTTCTGCCGTCGGCCGACCTCACTTCCATGTCCTCGGGACGCAGATGGGAAAAATAAACCAGCCTCACGACGTCGGCATCCGCTGGCGAATACGACATTCCGGTCACCGTGTCATAAAGCCGTGTCACCGGATCAGTGGCAGCTCCCTTGAGAAAGGCGGCGGCGGCCTTCAAGAACGGCTGCGCCCTGGCGGGATCAGGCTGGTCGCCCTCGCGCATCACGATGTACCCTTGAGCGGGATCGATCTTGCTCACAGTCTATTCTATCAGTCTTGCGGGTGTTGCTTGAGAGCAGCCCGCAAGGAGCGCCGCACCTTGTGCAATGCTGGAGCGTCACCTGTCGTGGCCAGAACGAACGGGACCACCTG
>JADJGC010000017.1 GCA_016708315.1 bacterium | reverse complement strand
TGGTGCTGTCATAGTATCCGCGATCCTCTGGGGCCGAAGTATATTGGCTTGCTCATGATTGTGGTTTGAACACAGCTCCTACTGCTGCGGCATTGTTGCCACTTGTCCACGCCCACGATGGATTTATCGCTGCACCATCCGTCGCGATTTTGTAAGCCATACCAAGCGCTAGATAATTGCCGGGAGAGTACGCCGTCCATAATCCGATGAACTCAACAGGATAAGTTGGCTCAATCGTTTCAGTGAAATTACATAGCGCACTCACGAACAGCGATTTAGGTACCGCAGGAGTTAGCAACCCCGAAGCAAGCGTAGTGAGAGATCCACCTTCACCGTGCTCTTGTATGTCGAATCCATCACCAAGAGCATTCTTGAACAGCAGGACTCGCATCGCACATAACGATGGTACTTCGCCGGCTGTGAATGTGTGAGTCGCACTTTTGCCACTTAGGTAGCAATAGTACATCCGACAGCGGGCCGCTGAGTATTCGCCAGGCACTAGCGGCGTCCATATGTTCCCCTCACTGTCCGAGACAGTCGGGTTTGAGGTACCGTAATAGCTAATCACCACTACAGCTAGAGTTGCTGTCGTCGCGTCAATTGCCGGAGTCGTACCGCCATTTGGGCCTGCCGCCGCAGCTTGCGCGACGAATTCAATCGTAGGCACGACAGGCCCACCGCCGCCCGAGCCGATGCCGGCCACGCTCTGGGAGACGCTACGCGCCTCGCTCGATGCTAGTGATTGGGCTGTCATGGATTGTCTTTCAGCTTGCGGTCTAGCGTTTGGTGACTGACTTTGCTTGACTCAAGATCACTCACGCGCTGCGCTAACACAGCGTGCTGTACTCGTAGCTCCCCATACGCCTTTTCGCATGCGTCAGCATGCTTTTCTAGCGTTTCAACCTTAGCTTTTAGCTCAGCAATCATCAGCTTGTAGTCCGCGATTTGCGTTTTGTACAGCATTGCAATCACCCCCGACAATATGCCGCCTATCGTCGTGATAGCTGCGAGAACCCAGCCGGTAATGCCTGTTCCTTCATCCATTGGTTTTCTCAATACTGTTGGCGTGCAAACGTCGTTATCCACCGCAGCCAACAGTCATCGTCGACTGCACGCCAGAACATGACGTAGATGCTCGTACCGCAGCACGCTTGGCTATTCGCACGTTGCGCCGCTCTGCCAATCGGCTGCGAAAGCGACTAGCCAAACTAGAACGAGCCAACGCGGCAGACCCACTGCACGAAGACTCGGCAGCCAATCCGCTGCAACTCGATACGGCAGCCGCCCCACCGCAGCTCTGCGCGGACGCAACAGGGTCAGGCAACAGCCATGCGCTGAAGGCAACCAGGGTGATGACAGCTAAGAGAATCGAAAAACGCATTGTAAATCTCCAGGTGAAAATGGTCTGACAGTGAACTAAGGTTGTGGGAAAATCTGATTGCCGTGACGCGGCGCAAGATCGTGAAGAATCAAGGCTTCCTCTTGAGTAAGTCCAGCGACTTGCTCCCAAGTGAAACCGTGTTCAGGTCCGCATAGGTGCTGTTTGGCGTATGAGCTAGCAACGTCCGCGTAAACTGGACCTCGCCAACCACCTGGACGAAGCGAGCGTATTCTGGCTCGCAGTTGTTCCGTCGTGTATCTGGCTGACTGTACGATCTTTCGTGCTGTCTGAGCAGCTTTGCTCGTCGTTCCGATAATCTATCGAAGTACCGAATGCGGCATGAACCCAGAATGCGAATAGCATTTATCGCCAATGCAAATGCGGAAATATGGCGCTGAACGCGAGCTAGTCAGCGGTGCCTCTATCACTGTCCAGCCAACCGCTCGAAGCTCTTTAGCCTCTTTCGATTTCCACCTGTTGCATGGTTGGCAACCAGGAAGAGATTCAATCGTGATTACTGCATACGGCTTGGATGAAGAAGATTGAACCACTGCCCGCTTCGGTGCGAACTTCGCTTGCTCAATCTTATCGACTCGCTGCTCAAGCGTTTCTATTGCCGTCCAAATTTCACTAACATCTGGAACCGGAAGCAATACTGGAGGGTCAGCCAATGCAATGGATGTTATCGAAAGGCAAACAGCAAATAGCGATAGTGCATGGCGTACCATTATCAGCCTTTCAGCGGCGGCGGATTGTCGCCATTCGGATCATCATTTGTTGAACGGACACTATAAAATAAATGGTTCTTGACAGGGTTACTCAGATGTCGCGCCCACTGCAGCCAGCCACGACCTCGTTCGCCCCAACTCAGCTTCCAACTATTGGCAATCTGAAAATCCCAAACGCGGTTTCTCAATCGCAGGTCGTCCATGACTACGCTGTGATTTCCTACACCATTCGTCCAGTCGATCAAGCCATCAGGGCTTCTACCACCGTTGCCAGCATGACATGCGATTACACATGCGAACCCAGCCACGATAGCCGAAGCTAATTCCAGTTCAGTGCGAATTGCGAACGTCTCGAAGCCCTTAAATCGCTTGCCCTCTTCGTATGCTTTCGCGGGTATTCGATTTTTGCGATACTCCCAGCGCGGTACTTCACTCGCTGGCGGAATGCCGTTATCGCGCAGCCACACCATGTTGTTCTCCAGGCCGCTGCCTTGATCTACGCCACGATTGACCGCCGCGTAGATTCCGTCGCCGGAAAGCTCCACATACTCTAGGCCGCGTCTTGCTCTAGCCCGCTCCAGTGCTGATGCCGCTGCGTAGCCGGCGCAGGCACCGCGTCCATCTTGATCCTTGATCCACGAATCGCCGAACACCTCCGCTGCCTTAATCCACTGCGGATCGGTGATAGCCTGATTGATCTCGTCGACCGTGAACATCGGACCACCAGCAGCCGCATACATCGGCAGCTCGGTAGTCTGTGAAAACTCAGTAAGACCGAGCTTGCGTTCTTCGCCGTGGATAATTACCGATTCCATTTCGCTCATCGTCCGGTGACCTCCTTGATTTTCGCGTCTAGATCTGCTTTGCCAGTGAGCGGGAACGTAGCCAAGACGTGTCCTTTCAACTCGCCTTGTCCACCGACGATGATCACCACTGGCATACCAGCAGCATCGGCTGTGGCTCGGTATGGCTTAGCCTCTGGTGCGTCGTAGTCATACGGCCTCGGGTTGAGTCCGCGAGCCTGAACAGACTGCCAGTACGGAATATCGCGAAGCAGCTTGGCCGTCTCAAGCGATCTGGTTTCAGTCTGCTCGATAATCAGAATCCAACTCCCCTCCGTCTTAGCAATATCGATCGGCGATGGGTCTGGTGTCGGCTCAGGGTCAGGCGTTGGCTCGGGCGATCGGTGGCGTGGGGAATTACCCACAGTGACCGTTAGCGACTCATCATCCCATTGCAGCGGAGCCTCAGAAATAACATTCACGTCGAGCACATGACGGCCCGCAGTGCTCACCACATAGACGCCCGTTTCAACTAGCTTCACGTCGGCTGTCGAGCACTTGATTTTGACTAAGCTCTTAGTCAAATCGCGATCGCTCTGCACGTAAATCAGCACCGCAGGAGCCGCCGGTTTTGTGGCCGGTGGCCCCGTCTCTACGACTGCCTGCCCGATTTTCGTTCCATCCGCAGTCTGGATCTGGGTAACGATCTCAGGCGTAACAGTCACGACAGTCTGCGCTACGCGTGAGGTCACAGTTAGTTCGGCCAATGCCGTAGACGCACACGCCAGCAGCGTCAGAATTGCAAGTAATGGACGCACGATAAGATCCTTTATGACTTCAGATCTGCGACCATCGCACGAAGGTCAACCGAATCCTCAGACGCTCCAACGGTCGCCGTCTTGGGGAGGAAATTTATCAGCGTCGAGATGAACTCAACGATCGCCTCGCGGTTCTCCCACAGCCACTTGAGTAATTCCCCATTCGCGCCGACAGCCCCAGTGCTTGCGGCGAAACTCTCAGCCGACTCAGCCGACTTGGCTTGCTGTAAGAGCTTCAGGATTAGCAACACAATCTGCAACCATGACATAGATAGTCCTCGGCTAAAGTGGCAATAGAAATTTGGCTATACCCCCTTAGCGTTGCATGGCTTCTCCCGTTCGCAAGCGCAGATTACTAGCTCAAGGCAAACTTTTTCGCCGCGCGTTCGGGACAGGCACCACGAACAACTCACGCAGCGCCGGCTCTCTCGTCAGCCGATGAGCCACAATCTGATCCATGTTGTCGTTCCCATGCCACAGCGACTCCCCAACCTCGACACGCAGCCGCATGACCTCGATCTTCTCCACGCTGCCAGCCAGTGCATCGGTCGGCCATCGTGCCTCGGTCGGTACGAAATCCTCGTCATGCCCGCGCAGCAGCAAGTCGGTGTGGACAGTCCGAGGCACCTTGCCGTAGTCGACAGCCAATCGCAGTCGATCATTGTCGGTCTGCGGAGCTTTCTTTTTCTTCAATTTGCTTCCGTTCGCGCTAGCTTCCGTGGTTACAGTTCGACAATCTCGATCACCAACCGCCCTGGCTTGCTAACAGCCATGCGCTCAATCAAGAGCCTAGCGATTTGGCTGTCATCCTCGTACACACCACAGCGAGCCAAGACATCGAGCGGAGCCTTTAGCGTGTTGTCTAAGTCTCGCCGTCGCCTGTCTGGCGGATATGCCAAGATGCTAACCGACAGCGCACCTATGAGATTCCTACGGCCTCCTGCGACCAACACAGCCACCTCAGCTACCCGTCGATACTCGCGACCGCCTTTGCTGATGATGGCCCGACCTCCGATATTGCGCCAGTACGTGTTCACACTCGGAGGCCACGGTAGCTCGATGCGGTACGGATTCCTGCCGCTTCCGTTCGGCTCTGGCAAACATTCAAAATCGTACTTCATCGATTCCCTAACTTGTGTTGTTGATCCAGCCACCTAATCACCACACTCGCTCCGAATCGCGCGACGGTGTGACCATCGCTATTGACACACACCACTACGCCACGCGGCCCACTAGTGCGCAGCAGCCGCGTTGAATAGCCGTTTGTCGATTGGTGTGGCAGGACCAGCGTTATGTACCCCTCGCCATCACCACACAAATACCGCAGTTCATCGAGCGTCATCAAAAACCGTGCTCCCGCATAATCACTTCGCGCCGGCTGACATACTCAGGCCAGTCGATTTCGCCGAGCTTGAATTTAAGATACTCAGCCGCGCCGGCTGCTACCGCCTTGCGATCGCCCATCAGAGTTGCCACTGTCGTCGCATCACGCTGCCCCTGTCGCTTCGTGCGATACGGTGTCGACGTCTCGGACAGTTCCAGCCGCTTGCGTGCCCTGTCGCGTTCCTGCTCGATCCTAGCCCGCACTCGCAAATGAACCTTGTCGCGCTCGTAAGCCTCGAACGGTTCCCGCGTGCCATTCGACCATTCATCGAGCACCGTCATACACTCGTCAAGCGAGTATGGCGCTAGGCATTTCCGCCACACGCCTTGCGTTTCGATTGGGTCCAGTGATTTCGATTGCAGCCAATCCCACAGACCAGGGAACGCCACAAACAGCCGCTTTACCCACACCGCAAAATCTGGATTAGTCACGCAGAATACCCTCCTCGAATGAAACACGCTTCCGACCACCGCCGCCCGATGGCTTGTCCTTGTGATCGCCGTTCATAATCAGATTCTTCGCCTGCTTCAGCGTCGAGAATCTCACGACGTCAACCGCTTCTGCGGTCTCGAACCGCCCGAGCTGGTACAGCATCGCCTCTTCGGCGGAATCGGTAACTGGAGCCTTGGCCGCTGCGACATGCGACAGCCAAGCAAACCACGCCGTTTGGAATTCTTCAGACTTCCAATGCGTCGATAGTTCACGCGAGTTAGTTTTAGAGTTAGTAATCTTATCTACTCTACTCCTATCTCTCTTTCGGTTCCGCGTGGGTTGCTGGTGGGTTACTGGTGGTTTCGTTGGGTTTTCGGTTGGGTTATTTTTAGCCTTTTTCGGTCGGCCACCTTTGGCCCCGTTCTCCCAATTTGCGAGCAGTTTTGCATTGTATTCATCCCAGCCAACTACCTCAGTTTGACCATCATCGAACCGACGAACAAAGCCCGATTCCGATAACGCAGTGACAAGCTTGTTAGCTTGACCTGGAAATCGGCATAGAGCCTTGAGAGCACGGTCTGACAGATTATCAAAAGTGGATTGGCGGCGAGAATGCGCCCCACAGCCGCATAACGTACTCGGAGGCTCCGACTGTCGCCGTCAAGATTCTCGATCAGCAGCAGCGTCTAATGCCAAGGTCGCAAAAGTCAGGTCGACAATCACGATTAAAGCCTCCTTCTACCCATCCGTTGCTCGGGTCGAAAATTTCCTAGCTCTCTCCAGTATCTCCGCTGGGAACTCAACGTCTCCCAGCAGCTTCCGCAAGTCCCAGTAGGCAGCCTGCTCAGCAGCCTTGCGATGCACCCCGCGCTGCGCCTCAGTCAGCCTGTCAAGCTCGAACATCGTTATTCCGTCGAACTCACGTATGCCGGCGCGCTCGTCGAACAGCTCGATCAGTTCATCGTCGGTGTACTCAGCCAATCTTTGAGTACCTCCACTTCGTGGGTATCCAGTTCAGCCACAATTACACGCAATGGCTCGAGTCGGTTCTCCGCCTTACGGAACTCAGCCACGCACTTCTCAGCGTGCGACAGCTTCTTGCGGTAGCCGGCGCGGATTGCCGCTTGATTGACGGATAGCTCGCCCGCTTCGATAGCGTCTAGCAAGTCGTCGTGATTGTCTCGAGCGAGCCGCTTTAGCGTGTAGTCGGTGGATGTGCCTCGCTCGCCGCTCGGCGGAACGATTGTGATATTATCACAATCGTTTTTAACCTTAGCTGCATTCTTATTGCCGGTCGTGCCGCCTCGAGCTTTCTGAATAGGATCCGTTTCCCGATGTCTCTTTCCCACTTGGCCGCGATCTCTTCGGAAAAACCACGAACCCAAGCAAGAACCCTTTCCCAACTGTCGCCAGTGATAAGCTCGATCCAGCCTTTGAACGTCTTGCGTCCTTTCGGCTGGTAGAGTCTCCACGGTTCTTCGCTTAGGAAGTCGTCGCCACAAAGACGAATAATCGAATCGAGATCGCACGCCTTAGCGTTTCGCCAACGCGACTGAAGCAACGCAGCTCGGATCTGTGCCCGCTCCACGGATCCAACTGGGAAATCGGGAATGCTTCCCATTACGGCGGGGACTTTGAATCTGCTCATTTCGACACCTTTGCCATTTCGCACATCGCCTTCAGTGTCGCGTTGTTGCTTATTTCATCGAGAGAGATTCCAGGATTTACACCGCAACGGCGCTTTAACTGTGTGATGAACTCCGAAAGGCAGGCGGTCCATTTTGCTGGACTATTTTTGCTGTACGCAACTCGAGAGTTAGCGAACGCTTTAGCGCATGCGTTTATTTTGTCTCTTAATTCCTTAGCTTCCTTAGTGCCGTCTTCAAAATTAACTGAAGGAGACCGAGTCTTCTTCTTGAGCAACGACGGCATTTTCAGGGACACGGATAATACCCAGACGCAACTGGAAAGATATTTCAGGATCCGTTAGGTTTGGACGCAGATTCTTCCTGACCAAGCAATGTCTTTCTCGAGGTCGCCATTTGAATGCTTCCTCTCGTTATCCGAATAGCCGTTGATGAATGCGTTATCAACATCAACCTCCACGCTTTGCTTTTCAAGTATCTTTTCTTCACGGCTTATCTCTTCCGATGTGACTGACTTTGCATCGCCACCAGCATCGGCAACAACCGACTGAATTGTTCTTTACAAAGTTCGTCCGCTGGTGAATCAACTGGCCAGTCTTCGCCTTGCGGTCTTTACGAACAGTTGCACAGCGAGTAATGAACTGAGCCCAAATGGGTCCACTGCGAATTGTAGAAAGCAACGTACAGCCAGCTATAGTATCGAGGTCAAGCCCAACAACACCCATCATCTTCACGACAAGAATATCAACCTTCCCGTCCTTAAAATCCTTTGGGTTGTCAGGATTGGAGTCTTGATTAGCGAGTGTCGCAACTTTGACCCCTTATGTCGTTGCGAGCCACGGTCGCTAGCGATTTTTCAGCAACGCTCGCTGGATGGCCTTTGCATGACGATTTGAAATCGTAGAGTTTTAACCATCGTCATTACCAAAGTCCGAACCCGCCATTACCATCCATTGCGGTCTCTTTTCTTGCCAGTCTGGTTCGGAAGATAACCACCTGTCAATTGTCGTTTCGCAACACTTCTGCAATAGAGTTGGAGACTCAACCATTGCCCGAAGATTCTTGCGTGCCGGCCCCATTTCACTTAGTGAGGTTACCGGATCGCCTTCGGCTGGATTGGGATACGAACATTGCAATCGACCTAAATCGCAGAAAGCCTGCACATCGCACCGCACGAGCCGTCCGGCCCAAGTGATGGAAACGTCAGGCATGATCTCTTTGCAGACTGTGTTATTCTGGGATTTGACTGTTTCTCCATGTATCTTGGTTCCGACAATCTCCTTAAACGCAAACCTGGAAACAACTGCCGATTTTTCAGAAACGTCGGAATATGCGAACCCTGGAAGAGTTGTCTTATCAGACCGATACGGCGTGCCCGTCATGACAACGCAATAAACCCCCGCCGCGATGGCAGATTCATATAGATCGCCCCAAGGCTTATCGCCCTTTAGAAGATGACACTCATCAATTACGAGAGTCCCGCGCTTACCAGTCCGCTCACGGCATAACTTGAAACCGTTTAAGAGTACCCTTGTATTGAGATTTGCTTTTCCGATTGTTGTTGTGAACAGAGTGAACGGATTTGATGCACCCGTCCGCGCTTCCGACCAATACGGATCCCGCAAATTCGGATCGCCAGTCGCAAAAGTATCTCCCCTAGTTTCGTAATGCTTCAGGTGATCTATGTATTTCTTCTCGTCTCGAAGTTGTTCTGCAAGCGTTGTCCACGGAGCAATAACAATCGTTGCTGGACACTGGTGAGCAACACGCAATTCCTGAGCAACAGCATAGATGATGTTGCTTTTCCCAAACCTTGGCGGAATCGATGCCGCAACCTTTGGGGATCCATCGCTATATCCGGCAACTATCTTGCTTACAGCGTCAGCAATATATGGAGTTCTGGTCTTAGAATCATTCGGATCCCATTTAAAGGTCACGGTCTCTAACTCGAGCTTTTGCAATTTCGTCATCTAATGCACCCTTTGAGCGATTGCACTTGGCGCAAAGCATTTGACGATTTTCGAGTCCGTTGGATCCACCTTTTGACTTTGGCAGAACGTGGTCGTTGTCCCACACGCCAAGATATTCAATAGCTTTTCCGCAGTGCTGACACACTCCGAGACTATTAAACCAAACAGCAACCCTATCAGATTTCGACATCGTTTGCACCAAATACGGACAAACATTTGACCTGTTCCCACACTGGAAACAGAAAATTCAAACCCGAGTGCTGTAGAGAATATCGGCATAGAATCCGATATACTTCTGATAGCTACTCGCTGGCCGTGACAGCCAGTAGTTAGGGTCGAGGGGAAGTTAGCGCTTCCCCTCGATCTGATTGCATTTTCTGCATTTAGCCTTGTAAGCAAAACCGGGTATCCATGGTTTTTTGAACTTTCTTGACGTTTATTTTTCAAGCTCATTTTGCCCCCAGTACGTCATAGCCATCGTCCCCGTCACATCACACCGCTTGGTTCCAACCTCGACCACGTAGCCGAGATTGACACACTCCTTCGCTCGCTTGCGAACGCTCTCACGAATCGACGGTTCGGCCCTCGCCGATATTTCTTGTGCCGTCGCTGGATGGCCGATCTCACGCAAGCACCGTACGAACTCAGCCCTGCGGCCCGAGAGCTTCGGCTGCACGTTCGCTGCTGCCACTTGGCTTGTTACCGGATCGCTCGGCCTGGCGATCACGCTTTGATCGAATAGGCTTAGCTGGCACATACCATTCCTCCGCTTCCACTTCGACAATCACCCGCCGGTCAATCTCAGTCTTGCACGACCAGCAGCCGAACCGCCACACGTCCGGCGCTAGCTCCACATGCGTTACCATCCGACCACCGCAGCGGCACACCGGGCGACGGTAGACAATCGCGAAACGCATCATTCCTTGAATAGCTTGCCGTCAGTCGTAACATCGGTAGCTTCGCCATCGATCGCATCGTCCGCGTCGGGCTCGGCCAAGAGCTTCGATCCAGTAACCCGAGCGTAGATGGTGCGCAGTACTTTCGATTTTGCCTTGCCGAGAATAGCGTCGATCCCCATCGAAGAGTTAACGCGGATCGGAATGCGGTAATCCGCCGTCGCTTCCTTCTCCCACGTCATCGAATCCTTCACACCGCCAAGCATCCACTCAGCCCGAGCTGGCACAAGCGCCCCGCTATCGCTCGTCTGAGGCACACCCACCTGGATCTTCAGATTGACCAATCCAGCCAGTTCCGACAGCAGCCGTTCGAATCCCTCCTTGGTCACATACAGATTGCCCGCAATGATGTTGATCTCGTTGCCAGTCACACGCAGGCCGCATGAACGCCTGCACAACGCAGTCCCGCACGGTCGGCAGCGGATAGCCCCCGTCTTTCGACTTGTCCGTGCGGAATCCAAGCGGGCTGTTTTGTAGCTCCATGATGTCGGACATTACCGCATCGCTCAGCAGCGATTTGAACTGCTTAACCGACCGAGCCACAATCAGCGCCTTTACCGCTTCGTTGGTCCCCGCCTCCACAAGCTGCTTGCTGCACGCTTGGCTTGTCCTGTCGAGTGCCAGCATCGTTTGCAGGTCGCTCTCCGGTACGATGACATCCGATTTAATCATCTCGTTACGTGGTGCTGTCGCGCTTGCCATTTACAATTCCTAAATGTTGAATGAGTAGTGAAAGTCGTCGAGATTCGCATGGCAAGTAAGTCATCGGGCACACCGCATAGCCATGCACTTCATGCGGCACCAGTTGTTTGTCGCAGCCGCCAGGGCAATACCCGTGGCGATCCAGCTCTATTCGATTCTCTCGCAACCAAGCAACGATGTCAGTCGCGTCGACTTGGCTCTGTGGCTGATACCTGCCAGTGGTCCTGACTAGCATCGCCCCGCGTTGTGCATCCCAAGCCATCATCCCTCCTCTGATACTCCGCATCCCACAGCCACAGACTCACCAGTTCAACCGCAGTCGTATTGCGCCGCTTCGCTTGATCTTCGATGCGCTGCATCAGACTGTCGGGGACAGGAACTGTAATCTGTTTCATGCTTGCACCCTCTATAAAAAAACACCCAGCCGCCCTCGTTCATCAGGCTCCGGCGGCTGGGTTGGCCAGCTACGCCGCTGGCCGTGTGTCGTTGTCGTCTGTGATGCGCTTGATCGCGTCATAGACCTCTTGTCGATGCACAGGCGTAGCGTTCGGAGCTTCAATGCCGATTCGCACCTTATCGCCACGTATGTCGACGACTGTGATAACCACGTCATCACCGATTACGATGCGTTCGTTGATATGCCGAGATAAAACTAACATTCGCACTTCCTTGTTAAACAAACCTTGAAATCACCCAAACCCAAAAACCACAACCAAAAACAAGCACCCATACAAGCCCAGCCGCACCGTCGACAGGTGGCAACTGGCTCAGGAACATGGACCAATTGCCGCAGTGCTTTTGTGACCTGCGCCGCATCGTCCCACGTTAGACTCAGCTCAGGATTCCGCGCACACTGACCGACTAGCATCAGCGACTTGCGTAGCGTTTTCGGTGTCGCTGCAAAGACATACTGATCTTCGTCTCGGAAGAACTCGACGACAGCCAGATCACCGCAAACAGTCCAGCACAACACCGTTTGTATCGCATCAACAGCCATAGCCATCCATCCTTATTGAGCCACGATCACCGCCACAACGCCGCATACAATCACCAGCCAAACCGCTACTGCTTCTCGGTCGATTCGCATGACGTTACCTCCTCGCAATCGAACCAGTACGGCTTGGCTGCTCGCACGAAATGCGCGACAGCACCAGCGACAAATTCTGGATTCGCAAGGTCGTTGTTCTTGCAAGTGGGTCTACGATGTCAGGCGCACCGAAACGGCAAGTCGGCCCACAGTCGGTCCATAGCATCGCGGTACAACTTCTGTCCGCGCACTGCTGCTTCGTTCACTGCCAATGGATCAGCAGTAGCCCTACCATGATGCAGAGTTAGCAACTGCAATCGCAGCGTCTTGAGGTCCATCATCATCGAACCAACCGCAACCTTCAGAAGCTCTACCGCTACATCGCACGACGCCATTTGCACGTTGCGCTCATGCTCGATCTGCGCGGGCGTTTTTGGCATCAAGCTCATATAGATTCCTTTCGATTTAAGAGAAAAAGTTTGGCCGGATTACGCGCCGGCCGCGCGACTCAAACGAGCCTCTCACAGCTCGCTAGTGATTTGGTTATCTGAGCAGCCTCAGCTTTTCGAGATTGCGAGTCTTGATTTCCAGCTTCATCGCAGCAATTTGCTCTGGCGTTGGGTCGTGCGGTTGTCGGCCGCTTTCGTCCTCGCAAACGAACTGCCCCGATTTATTGCGGCTGGCGTTGACGTGGAGCGATAGAAGTTCGTTCAAGCATTCGTGACTGCACGTATTGCGTGGTCGAGTGCGCGCAGGGATAGAAAAGCGGCGCTTGCAGACTTTGCAAATACGCGACATGGTTGCCATGTACCGAGCCTCCAGCGAATTAAGAATCCTAACGACTCACTCGAAGAGCCATGTAAACATCATTGGCAGTCACACGGTGAATGTCAACGCTTGGCATCTTACCAAATGTTTCGGTCGGTGCAATAGCTACTGATTAGCTTTTTTTAAGAAATTCGGATTTCCTCGACGAATCTTGCACAATGACTTTATTCTGTCTGCGTCTTTCTTGTCAAACACTCTCTGTTGACCGATGATCTGTCCAATGTTTTGGCTCTTGGCGATCCGATTTATGGTTGTTTTGTGAACACCAATCTGGTTCGCGATATCACTTGCTGATTTAAGCTCGACCATTTTCTTTGCTTGCATTATCATTGTGCCCCTATCATAGCGAATCATTCGACCGATGCAAATAGAAAGCCAATTACTTTGTTTGCCCGTTCAAAATAAATTCCCGAAATCTGCTTGACTTCGTTTCTCGAACTGAATATCTTACAAGCACTCAAACGAGCCTCTACCACAGCCGCTGCCACTCTCACAATTACGCAGCGAGCATCTAAACATGCAATCAACCATTACGTGGATTTCCACGTCCGTCGAGCTACCAGACGACTCACTCGTCGTGCTTGTCGCGCTCGAATCTGGCGACGAACCGACCTGGATTGGCTATTACGATTCAGCCGAAGATGATTGGTTCAACTCGGACGCAATGCGATTCAAATCAGCAGTAAGCCATTGGGCTGAAATGCCAGTTGGGCCAAGCGATCCACTGCACCACGCCTGCCGCAAGCCTCCACCGTTCAAGCGGCCCACCCTGGATGAATTAGAGGATGCGATGATCGGCGCTAGCGAAAAAATGATCGACGTATGGGAAGTGTGGCCGCACTACGATCAGAGCTATGACTACATCCTGACGGATGACGGTCACAGCATTGAGTCGCACGTACAGGCCGTCGTTGAGGCGTGGATGGATATGTGTCCAGGTGCTGGCGAAGAGTTGACAATCCGAGTAAAGGCCAAGGAAATGAGTAGGCACGACTACGAAGAACAGACATCGCCTGAGCCGTGATTAGGTGCGACGAACGCTTTGATTCATTGATTCCGAAAGTTTGAGATCACCCCGCATGGACACAGCCACAAGTAGGAAACAATGCAATCAATTGTTATATGGCTCGCTGTTTTCAGGGATTGGCGGGATGGATTTGGGGTTCGATCGAGCAGGGATGAAATGTGCGTGGCAGGTCGAGATTGATCCATACGCTAGACGGGTTTTAGAGAAGCACTGGCCAAAGGTTCCGAAGCATGACGACATCAAGACGTTTACCGGCGCTCAGCACGTGGATGTTATTGCCGGTGGGTTCCCATGCCAAGACGTTAGCAGCAGTGGAAAACGCGCAGGATTGGACGGTGAACGAAGTGGATTATTCTACGAGTTCTCGAGAGTCATTAGCGAACTGGGACCACGTTTTGTCGTCATGGAAAACGTCGCAGATCTCGTTGTTCGGGGGCTACCTCGAGTTCTCGGGGAGCTGGCCTCGCTCGGGTATGATGCGGAGTGGCACTGCATACCGGCTGCCGACTTTGGCGTGCCGCAAGGCAGGGACCGCATTTGGATTGTTGCCAACGCTAACAGCGGGAGATTCGCGGCAAGCGAGAAACGCAACAGCGCCAGGGAGGTCATTAGCAAACGGCCAGACGATGACGGACTGGTTGAGGCTCAACGTCGGGCGAGGGATGTTGCACCCAGAGAGTGCCGAGTGGCTAATGGGGTTTCCAAAGGGATGGACAGAGTTAGATGCTTAGGGAATTCGGTTGTACCGCAAGTCGCAGAGTGGATTGCTCGAAGAATAGTTCAGTCCATATAACGCGGACGGTTGATCGGCGAACAAACACAAAGGAACGAATTTATGAGTGACAAAGAAGATGCAGATCGGTTCGCCGATCCAACCGTTTGTTCGGCTGCGAGCGGAGAGCAGCTCCCGGTCAACCGTCCGCGTTCGGCAGCCGCCTATGCGTCTCTTGGCGATGTGATTTGTTGCACGTTGCAGACAATGCCTCACATTTTAGAGGTGAAACTCCTCACGACCGAGGCAGTGGATTACGGCAACTATCTCATCGACACAGGACGCTGGAGGTTACAGCCAAAGGTCTCGGATGACCTTTGACCGCCGGCTGCCGAACGCTCGATTCACCGGCGGCGGTGTTTGAGATCTGCACCGAAGCGTTAAGCGTACCCGCCGCTCGGTGCGATCGATTGTTCAGTTGCAGCGTAAGAAAAATTAACCCTCATTGGAGTACCCGACAATGTCAGATCCGCAAGACGAACAACAAACTCCGCCAGTGGCGATTGGAAAGCCACGTGCCGGGGAATCGAGCGTTCAGCCGGTAGCACATTTACCTTGCCCATTTTGTCCATTTCCAACAGCACTAGGAATAGACGGTGTAGAGACATGCGGAGACGTAAGGGTGTTTTGCAAATGCTGCGAGTCGAGCGGTCCATCTGCACCATCGAATGTACGTGCGTGGTGGCTATGGGACCAAAGGGCAAGGTAATAAGAGTTACAGATTGAGCACGAAGCGAAATACCTCGCTGCCGGCTGAACGGTCAGCAATAATCCGTTTGTGAGTAAGTAATTTTTACATTGGAGATAACATGACCGAACAATCGGATTCATTACGTTGTTATCCGCGAAATCCAGAACACGCAAAAGGCGTTGAATGGGCGTCCCTGGCGTTGCAGCTGATGGCCGAAGACAACGGGATGATGCGAACGAGTAAGCGTCCGGACATTGACGAGACGCTTGCTAAACAGGCGTGCAGAATCGGCGACGACATGGAAGATTTTGTGCAAGGCGATTGCTGTAAGGCGACAAAGCTGTCAGTGATGCGGAGTGCGGTCGATTTTCACGAGTGGCTGAACCGTTGCTTTGACGGTGATTTATCCAGAGAGTATTTCTGCGGATAACGCTAATGATAATCGAGTCGCCGCCGATACGGCTCGCCATTATGAACGACACTATCGGCGGCTTCGATTCATCATTTTGTTCGCCTGCTTTTAGGGAGTTGAGCATGTGGGATTTCTGGGTATTGGAGGAGATCGCAAGCCGCGTGTTGGCTGGCATCGCTGGTTGTGTCGTTGGTGTTTTGGGGACCCTCTTTTTTCAATGGTTGTTTTGATGTTGAACGAATTAGAGATCGACCTGATTAAGCAAGAACGCGACATCGTGAAAGCGGCGTTGAAAGCGTGTCGTGCCGAGTGTCAGAAACGAGGCATTACCAGTGCCGAGTTTGCGAAGATGTGCGGCCTTAGCCGCGTACAGTTGACGGTTTACACCGGAGCGGTGCCAACCACCGAGCCGGATTTTGTGGAAACAGCGGAACAGCGGCAAGCACGATTGAAGTCGCGGGACGATCAGCGAGAAGCAATTGCAAACGAGTACAACGCAAAACGAAAGGCACAATCGTGAAAGATCACGCACAGGCGAAGATTGAGTTGATTAACGCGGCAATCATGGTCGCGGAACAGGTTGAAGTTAAAGCAGCGTTTCCGCTGGAATCCAACGAGCTGGCATGTTTGAAGACGCTCAAGCGAGCGGTGTCGGAGTACAAGGAAACGAAGCAAGCAAAGCGAGTGGACGAAAACGGCGACGAGTTCGATTCGCTGCACGGCTGCGGCTAAGTCAGGCGAACGCTTTGATTCATTGATTCCGAAAGTTTGAGACAACCCCGCATGGACACAGCCACAAGTAGGAATGCAATGGAATCAATTGTTCTACCGCCTATCGTCCCTTTCAAGCCGTACTACAGCGATGAATCGGTAACGATTTACAACGCAGATTGCAGACAGGTTTTGCCATTCCTCGGACGGTTCGATTTACTATTGACGGACCCACCGTATGGAATGAAGCGAGACGGAAAGCCGCCGTCAACGTCGAGCCACGGCGGGCATAAAGGATACGCATTCATGGGGTGGGACAACGAGCCACCTAGCCGATACGTGTTCGACATGATGTTTGAGGCATCGACGGAGCAAGTTATTTGGGGAGCTAATTTTTTCCCTGAGTATGTTCGCGGTTCGATGGGATGGTTGTTTTGGGACAAGGGGCAACGTATCGACCAAAGCGATGGCGAGTTAGCGTACAGCAGCCGCAATGCGGCGTTTCGAGTGTTCGAGTTGAATCGGTCGGCGATAGCGCGAGATGGTGCAGTGCATCCAACGCAGAAGCCTTTGGCGTTAATGCGGTGGTGCCTGTCTATGTTTGTGGATGCGGTGACGGTTCTGGACCCGTTCGCAGGGAGCGGGACAACGGGAGTTGCGGCGAAGCTTGAAGGACGCCAAGCGACGTTGATCGAGATTAGCGAAGAGTATTGCGAAAAGGCTGCGAATCGGTTGCAGCAGGGCGTGCTATTTTAGGTCGGTAGAACGCTTTGATTCATTGATTCCGAAAGTTTGAGACAGACCCGCATGGACACAGCCGCAAGTAGGAATGCAATGGAATCAATTGTTCTACCGCCTATCGTCCCTTTCAAGCCGTATTACAGCGATGAAGCGGTAACGATTTATAACGCAGATTGCAGGCAGGTTTTGCCATTCCTTCAGCGGTTCGATTTGCTTTTGACCGACCCGCCCTACGGGATTGGGTTTGCAGCACAGCCTACGAAGTGGCAGCGGAGAGCAGGGCAAAAGGCGGAAGCGTGGGACAACGAAACGCCAGCGGCGTGGACGGTTCAGCAAATGGTTGAGGCTTGCGACGATGCGATTGTGTGGGGCGGGAATTACTACGGGTTGTACCCGTCTCGATGTTGGCTGAGTTGGCACAAGCCAGACGCGCCACCGAGCATGTCAAACGTGGAGTATGCCTGGACAAGCATGGACAAGAACAGCCGCCAAATGACGCACAGCATTTCTGCAACGAATGCGGAGCGTGTTGGCCATCCAACGCAGAAGCCGCTCGCGATCATGCGGTGGTGTTTGTCGATGGCATCGGAAGCGGCGACCGTGCTGGACCCCTTCGCGGGGAGCGGGACAACGGGAGTTGCGGCGAAGCTCGACGGACGCAAAGCGACGTTGATCGAGATTAGCGAGGAGTATTGCGAAAAGGCTGCCAACCGATTACAGCAGGGAGTGCTATTTTAGGTCGGTAGAACGACAGCAATAATCCGTGTCGGGAGGCACGACTATGAGCGAAAAAGAAGATACCAAGCCCGACTCGGATTCATTGCGTTGTTATGCGGCGGAAGTCGGTGATTATGTCCTCGCCACGAAGTACAGCGACGGTGACCCATGCGACCATTTTTACGTCGGCTTCGTGTCGGGTTACACGCATCACGGCAGATACATGATCGTTGACAACGAAGGCAACAATCAGCGAGGGAACGGGTTTCGTCGAGTTGAAAAACTGACGGACAACGAAGGGCGTCAATTGGTGGGGTTGATGTCATCAATTGGAGATCGACGCGGGCCATCGGTATGGTGGCACCTCAGCAACATTCGCGGCGTGGGGCAGGATGCGTTTTGTCAGGCATGCAAGTATGAGAAAGACGGTGCGTGTCGGTGTGACACGTCCGCATAACGCTTTGGTTTTCCGAGCACGAAAAAGTTTATTTAACCTAAAGGACAATTACCAATGAGTGCTTCGGAACAACCCATTGTTATGACGCGCATCGCAGTTGCGTTTGAGCGCATAGCATCCGCATTAGAGTCTAAAGCCACCGCTCAGCAATCGGAAAAGGTGCAGCCTGTACCAAGCACGTCTGAGGTTTTGCAAGAGTTATTATTGCATTGCGAGCGTCAGTCCAGTGCAGCCGCAAAGCGTGCCAAGTATTCAAGGGGATATTCCCCAGCAGTTGATGGGAACAACAGATCATCTGCGAAGTGGAAGCGTTTCGCGGTGGCAATCCGTGCTGTTTTGGATGCCAATTCGTCGTCATAACGCTCGGGTTAATCGTGGAATTTAATTGGTTGAAGGATGTGCAGATGAGTGATAACGAATTCCACGATTCAACCGATTGTTCCCGGGCGGGACGAACGCCCGAGATTAACCCGAGCGTTCCCGGGACGCCCCTGCGGCGAATGCCATGCACGCGATGCCTGGGGCAAGGTTACGTGTGGATTAGCGACGGTTACGTCAGCCACGTTGTTACCTGCCACTGGTGTCGTGGGAATTGCATCGAGCCGCATAGAAGACACAGCTCTCAGCACGAAGCTGAGTAGCGCCGGCGTCCCGGGAACGCTCGATTCACCGGCGGCGGTAGTTTGAGATTGCACCGAACGGATAAGCGTACCCGCCGCACGGTGCGATCGATTGTTCAGTTGCAGCGAAATTAACATTTTGGAGAGAACCTGTGAACGACAAAATAGAGGTAATTGCCAACATGCGATGGTACCTAAAAACTGGTAATGTTCCACGTGGCGGAACCATCGAAGCTTGGGCCAATGCACTTGAGCAAGACGAACAACAAACTCCGGCAAGCCCTGAAGGACAGGGCTGTGCCGGGGAATCGAGCGTTCAGCCGGCAGCCCTACATTGGTCTATATGCGATGCGATCAGAGAAGAGGCAGAACTAGCTCGACAAGAAATGCTCGCCGTCCCATTTTGGCGGATATTCAAATATGGCGAGGCTCTTGCAAGAGCGGCTGTGATGCAACAAGCGTGGCGGATCGCATTAGACCAAATAATGATGAAATACAGATTGAGCACGAAGCGAAATTCGTAGCTGCCGGCTGAACGCTACGGTTAATCGGGTCCGCCGAGGAAAGACTATGAAAAATCAAAAGACCATAATCGGCGGCCCGATTCAACCATTGTTTGGTTCGTGTGCCGCACCCCACGTTCGGTTCTCTGTTCGCAGGGGTTGGCGGTTTAGATTTGGGTTTTGAGCGTGCAGGGTTGGTTTTGCAAGTGGCAGGTTGAGATAGACCCGTTTGCAAGGATGGTATTGGAAAAAGCATTGGCCAGGAGTTCCGAAGCATGACGACGTTAGAACATTCACAGACATCGAACACGTTGACGTTATTGCAGGAGGTTTCCATGCCAAGACGTTAGCAATGCAGGCCA
>JADJGC010000016.1 GCA_016708315.1 bacterium | reverse complement strand
AGCACTAGACTCATCACATGTGAGTATCGTTGAAGCCCCATGAGTTCCGTGCCGGCTTATCCAAGTAAAGCCCAGATAGTCAGCTTGTTTCGAAGATCTTCAGCAGAGTTTAGGTCACTGCGGAGAAACCACCAGCGTCAAGCTTTTGGTGGAGGAGCGACTTCGTCCCCGATCCTGGAAAGTCAATGTCCTTTGGATCACAAGTCAATGGAGCCGTCCAATTAATGCCTGATTTCAGTACTTTAAGAACCCGCTCCTGACCAAACCGCTTGCCGTCTATCTTTTGTCTAACTGCGTCGCTTTCGGATTAACGCCAATTGAAACATAGGCAGGGAGTGATTCCAGGTGAGCAAGTGAAGACGCCCTCCCGCATTCCTCAGTGAGTGCCAGCCGCACGAGCAATCGTCGGTTGGCTGCACTCGTTAGCACTTGGCCAGACCAGAGTAATCTCTGGATAAGACGAACTTGAATATCCTGCAGCTTAGGTAAGTCATGGTTGAAATCAGTCTTTTTCAATGTGGCAAAAACTGTTTCCTCGCTGCACTCCTCGATTTGGGCGACTTTTTGGATGAATTTCTTTTCTTTTGCAGATACGTTGTGCAAGTCTGTCGCCTGACTAATCTTCGCGAGCACGTAGCATACATCGCTTCCATTTTTGGCACTATATAATGGGTGGTTTGTAAGAAACGCGAATTTGCGGAATCTAGTTGGAAACTTCTCTTCTAACGATGCAAAGCAACAGCCCTTATTACTTCTTCGTCGGTGGTTTCCATAGCTCCTGATCAGGCGGCGTGTCTTTATTTGCAGCCCCGAGAAGGTACCGTCCGCATGTTTCAGCAGAACATCTTCATGCTGCTCGCAGAAGATCTCTACAACGTCGAGTGTCCTGTCTAGAAGTATACAGCAGGCTATTGCGGCGTAACTCCATTGATAGCGAAACCTGCGAGCAGTTTCGTCACCTGGATCATTTGTGGCTGAGATTTGGTCTGGTGATTTGCTCGCTGGGTCTGACATTACCGCCTCACATGTGCCAGTTTGGACTCTGCAAAGTTTTGCTTGATACCGTTGGAAAAACATTCTCACTTAACCTTTTGAGATATTCTCGTCTGCGTTTCGAGCCTTAAAGAATAGTCGGTACGATTGAGAATACCAGAAATAAAGTGATGTGGGAGTTCAACATCAAGTAAATTTCCGGTAATTATCAATTCTTCGTACTGAAGACGCTCGAACAGAATCTTGTCTTCCAAAACGGGTGGCACTTACCACGAACTCAAATCAATCGCCGATGAAGCCGGAAGACGGCCACGAATGATAAATCCTGATATTAGAGGGTCGATAAATTCGCACCAAACTCGTCTTGACTGGTGAAAACTGGGTCTCTAGAATTACTCTGAGTTCACATATGGCATGTAGCAATGAGCCATTGCACTTACATATTTGTTTTCTGTAACCAATCCGGATAATCATACTAATTCTGAGGTGACATTCTAAGATTACAGCCGTGAAGCTGGGCTGAACTTCTCTCATACGCTTCATGCATGTCGTCATTGGATAGATGTACGTATCTTTGAGTTATTGCGAGCGACGAGTGGCCCAGTACCTTCTGAAGAACAGCTGGACTTCCACCCATGCGAATAAACTGCGATGCGCTCGAATGTCGGACGAGATGAGGATGGAGGTATATTCCGGCCCTCTTGCCCGCGTTCTGAAGATTCTTGGGCCCTTCTATAATCAATCTTCTTGCCGTCTCTGGTGGAAAACAAAAGCGGCCTTGGATTGTCTTGCGGTGACGAATTAAGAAAGTATGGATGGTTTTGGCGGTCTTATCAGAGAACGGAACATGTCGTTCTTTCGACCTTTCCAAACACCTTCACTAATTTCGCCTGCAAATCGACGTCACTAATTTTGATCGAGAGCAATTCGTTGATGCGAATCATGCTGTCGTAGCAGAGCAGAAGCATACAGTAGTCTCGGGCACCATTGAAGCTCTTTCTGTCGAATTGCGAAAGGACACTGGCCATTTCTTCAACCGATAGGACCGGCTTTACCTTTGTCTCTGCGCGAACGAGCGAAATATGCCCCATAGGGTTATTGTCAATGAGCGCTTCGCTTTTGAGGTGAAGAAGACCTTGAATACGCGAATACGTCTGTTGACAGTGGCTGCGGACACAGTGTCCAGGATCTTCATCAAGTACGATTGAATGTCTTTCTGGGTCAATTCGTGAAGCTCTTTGCTGATAGATGCCGCATACCTGACCAGGTATTCTAGTCGTTCGGCGTAGCACTTTAGTGTCGATTGCGTGAGATTCTTAGCACGGCACGAAAAAGTGAAACTTTCTGAGAAGCTCCCATTCATATTCAACTGTTCGGCAAGCTGAATAACTTCCTTGAACGTGACTTTGACATCAGCTGGTCTCCTGACTGTTTTTCGGAACTCGTTCCGAGTGTTCCATTCTGAGACCACCTGTGCAACCTATTGAGCGGCGGAAGCCAAGTCCTTCGTGAATTCAAAAGCCGGTGAAGGGACTCGAACCCCGACCAGCTGATTACAAATCAGCTGCTCTACCAACTGAGCTACACCGGCTTAGAATTTGAGCGCGAACGCTTCACTTACGTGTCAAGAAACCTGGGGCGCAACGACTACTCAAGAGAATCCGTTTGTTGCCATCCTGACAGGTTTCGAGCAGGATATCATACAGACTTTCGGGCTTTGGGACAATACGATTTTTGTAAATTTTGGGGACGAAACGCTCGGCATTAAGCTGGATGTTCGACCAACAGGGCGAAGGCAGGCCCAGCTTTTGCCGGACCTGCACTCTTCCCGCTCCTCTTTTGAGCATTCTACTATTTCAGCAACATCATCTTCTTGGTTGCCTCGAAGCCGCGGTGCCGCGATTTCGACTTCGATGACATAACAGCCATGAGAACTGTCAGTTTAGAATCACGCATCGACACTTCAAAGTCGGGGTGACATTAGCCACCCTAAACAAGTAGGTATCATTGGCGAGGTTTGTAGAAAATTTCTTGTGAAACTCGGCAGGTTATGGTTCGAGAGGCTTTCCGGCAATGGTACGCGGTTTGCCATCGCGGTACTGGGTAATGTAGGTCTTGAGTGTCGCACTGTTGTTGTTGAGTGATCTGGGGTATTTGGCCTTCTTGCTTCAACTGCTCAAATGCTCGCGAATAACGGTCGCTGAGACTTACATCGATCAGATTCATTTGGCCATCAAAGTAATAGTCGATACAGCGTGGTCCCATTTCATCGCCCTCGTCGGTCTGAATTTTGTAACGATCCGGGCCATCTCGCCATATCAGAAGACCGCCTTGATAGTCATTTCTGCCATCCTTTTGATTGACTATCGATGGTTTGAAGAGAATGAAGTGCTTTGCATTGCTTGGAATCACAGGATGGAATCTATTGTCACTATCTCGCAATGGCGGGGACACACCAACAGATGAAGCAGGATCGAGCGCGTACATACAGACACAACTAAGTCGATTGTGAAAACTATAGAACAGCGCTTCTTCTTTTCCATCCTTGTCAATGTCTTCGTACAATTTCAGATCGCCAGTCCCGGGATTGATGTGCCAGCCCATCGGGTTTCCTTTTCGATCCCAGAACCGCACGTAACATCGGGCAGGATTGATCGCGTTCACGATGGAAATGATTATCGTGGCACCAATATACTTTTGAATGTGCGGAATAGAGCCTTCGTAATGCTCCGGAACTCCTGGTGGCAGCGTGTCGGTCGGGAATTCGCGCCTTACACTGCAATCGCGGGTAAACAGAGTGTCCCCATTGTCATCAAACACGAGCATCCAACCGTTTAGGGGATGGTCGGAGTTAATGAGCGGCATATAGACGAGTTCGCTCAGAGAATCGTCGTCGAGATTTCCAAACTTCCAGTATGTTGAATCGTCCGTTGCAGGCAATCGCAAGTCGTAACTCCACACATGTTGGCCGCGCCTATTGACGGCTTCGATTACCGTCCCGTGAGTTATCACGTGCTCTGGCTTCCAATCAAACCATGGCCACGCCTTTGGATAGATCACACAGACTAACAAGTAAGCCAGCACCATCAACATCGGAACCTGCACTTTGGCCATGCGCGAAACTTGACCGCTTGTTTGGCGACGAACTCGCCGATGCAGACTCTTTCCGGCGGACGACATTGTGGTCGTTTATTGCTGCGCTGAGCGAGCTTATCGGGAGCAGTAATAGCTGACGCGCTAGAAACTGGGAGGTTAGCGCATCGAGGTGTTGTCTTGCTGAAGCGACATTCTCTACTGGAAGGACGAGATACTTGACGTGCGAGAAAAAGGCGCGTTCTACCTTGGCGTGGATCGTTGCATCATTGACCGAGATGACGTTGCCGTCTTGGTCGATGCCTCCGGTACAGGCAATGTCGCCGGGCAATAAGTGGTCATGGCGCAAGGCTTCGGTATGCAACAACTGGGCATAAGCCAAGAGCGCCGCCGCGACACCAAGCGAATCGCCGGTATAGATCGCGCGTTTGTCTGCCACAGCAAATCGTGCGTGATAGTAGGACGTTCCGAGTCGAGAGTAGCCTTTCGATTTCAGATACCGACGAGTCGCTGCCAGTCCCTGGTATGCGACACCAACGATTGGGTCATCGGCGGCACGAAGCTGGTTATCGAACGTGATTTCATCGTTTTGGGCGCTTCGTCCGCGCTCTTCAACTGAACCGCTCAAGACCCGTAGTTTTCCGCGCGATTTTTCGCTCGTGCCATTATTCTGAACGAACAGGCAATAGACTCGGTCGGTAGAGACGTACTCGCGTTCAGCCTGCCATTGGTCGAGCATTTCCTGAAGTAGTTTCTTCGTTGCCGGAAATCTCTCCTCAAAAGCCGCGACGAACACATGATACGACTCGAATTCACTCAATCCGCCAACTGACGATTCGCTCTTCTCAATAGCGACATTTTCTTGCGTTATTCTCGCGCATGCGGCGAGGCCAGCGTCAAGTTTGCCGACATAGAAGTTCTGCCTGGCGATGTGCATTCTTATGGATTGAAGCGATGTCTGTTTAGCGCCGACTTCGACACAGAGTGCCTCAAGCTTGGCCAATTCACCCAGCGACAAATCGCTGATGGTGTCATCGCTTAGTGCACCCTCGAGAAGTGCGCGAAACTCGGCAACATAGCTGGAGTATGCGGGATTGTTGTTTAGTGGCGCGAGCCTTGGCCAAAAGTCAAGAAGTTGCAAAAGTGCGCTGTCGCCTGCGTCGTTTGCTAAGACGAGTGCGTAAACGTTCAAATGATTCCGCGAATTCTACCGGTGAGAACGCCATCTTATTGGTAAATCCGTATTCCGATTTCGGTGTTAGCGTCGACAAGTGAGAATTTCAATGTATCATTCGGTGTCACGTGTTTTACCTCAGTCCCGCTCTTGGACGTGATTGCTACTCGGGCGCGCTGATATTGCGAATTCCCGTCGAGAGCAAGGACGCGCACGATGATCTCCTTCCCTTCCGACTTCTCCTGCAGCTTGATGCTGACCTTGTCGCCGCCGGGCGATTCGAGAATGGTGTCAGTTTCGCTCTTGACGCGCTCCGGGATTGTACGATAACGAGTCGAGCTGGAAGCCTCCCTCTGGGAGTCTGATTTGCCATCTAATCGACGCAAGGTCCTCGACCTGTCGCAATCCGAACTCGACCTTGCCCTGCTTATCGGTCACATAGGTCAATTGTGCATTCGCTGATTCTATTAGAACATGCGACATCTGCGATTCGTCCTGAGCAATCACCTGCAAGTAGTCAACAGCACGTTCCGTGTCGCGCATGACTCGAACGACGATGTCCTGCTCTTGCGAGTACCAGGTTGCGAGATTTTGCAGGACGGGTTCGTTTGCGCGTTCGCCGTCTGCTGCCAAAATACGCTGGCCGGGCAAGGTGTTGCGATGGAATGGCGAGAGGTAAATAATATTGGGTAACGATTTGCCCGCAAATATACTTGAGGCAATCTCCGAGATGTCTTCCCGGTCGATAACCCCGGCGGAATCGATTTCGGAGAGCAACAGCTTGTAACGTTCGCAATAGGTTTTGCAGAACTTGCACTCGCGAATATGAGCAATAGTCGAGTGGGCGGTTTCCAGCCCTTCGACGAACCGGTTTAGTTCTTCGCGTAATGGGTGCATAATGAGTCCTTTGACCCTCCTCTTATCGAGAGTAGTGTTTCTATCGCCGATTTATCAAAACTTTCCTGATTCGATCACCAAATTCTTCGTCGGCATGGCTCAGGATTGTTTCAAAACGTACTTGTAGCGTTTTAGATAGTGCTTATGCTCGGATTCGGCATCGATTCTCGAAAATACGCGGGCAACAAGTCGACCTGATTTCCATTGGACTTGTCGGCCAGATAAAGCGCGACGGCGCTTCCAAAGCAGAGACCCGTCTCGTGGGAGATCCTCCCCTGCTTGACGAAGCGACTGATGACCTCGGCGCAAATGAATTCGACAACCTCCTCGCGCAGTCTCAACAGCTCCCACGACAGCAAGAGTTGCTCCGGGACCCGGCAAGGACGACGGCGGCATCGCGTCGATTTCGAGATGAGTACCCGAAATCTTAACGGCTGCCGCGAGAAGCTGATGGCGCGGAATCCCCGGGAGATATTCTTCTCGCAAAGCAAGTAGCGCGAATATTTTGGCACACCACTCTTCGATTGAGCGTGATGTGACATAAGCCTCTTCCGCAATGTACTCCAGTTTGTCCTGCGGGATTACTGGTTTGTCGACCATTTTGGCATCGCGGTTCGCTGCCACAAATCAAATTGGAAAAGCCGTTGAGAGAAAATGATGCGTACTTATCGCTCGATAGTATTTTGTTGAGTTGCGTCTTCAAACCCGCGGCTTCAGGATATTCCTGTTTATTAATGCGATAGAGTTCTTGCCTGACGTAACCGAGAAGAAGTCCCCGGAATTTCGACATCACGAATGTCGGATTTGCCTGTGCAAAGTCCGAGATGCCTTCCTTTGCGAGATAATTGAAAATCACGCCAAACTTCACACCCTTCTCGATCCGCAGGAAAGTACCGAGTATGTCAATCGCCAAATCGGATTTGTTAGCGAAGGAATTATGCGATCCCACGGGAAGTCGATATCCACGCCGCTGGAGATATCCCAAGCTTCCGACCGCGAACTTCGGCACATGTGAAAAAACGGCATGAAGGCTTTCAGATCATCGGGCTGCCGAAGAAACAGGATTAAGACCTGTTCATCCTCTGTTCCCTTTGTCGCACTTGTCTCTTCCCATTGTTGCCCGTCCGCTAACCTGCCGTGTGAGAACGTCTGCAAACATGATCGTCTATGATGTAGTCGGTGTTAGAGGATTAGTATAAGTGTATTCTGAGAGATTGGCAATTGCTTTGATTGGGGTTGTTGACGGCAGGTTTGGGCAGAGGTCCGTGCAAATTGGCAATGTGTGATAACATTGTTGATGGTTTTATCCTCCGCGTTGCCAAACCGAGCTAATCGTGCAGAACCGGTGCGAGAATGAGAATAAACAGGAGTGCGATTTACGTTGCGTGGATAAATCAACCGGAGATTTGGAACACGGCATTTGATATCCACTTTGACCTTGACAACGCTATGGGTCGCGGTTATCGTTTAGGTATCTACACATATTACATGCGGGGTGCAAATGAAGAATTTCTACTTAGTCGTCACAATCGCTCTAGTGGTCGCTGCTCTGATTTGCGGTCCTGCTCAGGCGCAAGTAAACAATCCTTCGGATGATTCCATATTGGTTAAGAACGTCAAAATCTGGTATCCCGGCGGTTCAAGGGCCGGCAAGATCAAAGCCGAGTTGTGGTGGCATCAGCCGGAATGGCCTAACTCAGGTCCGTCGGCGGACTGCAGATGTGGGATTTGCGATGGCGGCCGGCGCCATTGTCTGTGATTCGGTACAAGGAATTCCGATCTTCACTCCCAATCCCGTGGCGTATTCGTTCACCATTGACAACAGCATCGGCCGAGTTTTGATGGAAGCATTTGCCGGCAGTGATATTGGAACTTGTTTTCTGCCGGGACAACATCGCCATATCGCCGACATGTATTTCACGATTCAGGCACCGGGGCGTTTCGAAACGTTTGGTGAGCCGTGGTTCAACTGCATTATACCTGCTGCGTGCCAGTGGTATGGCAGTCAGATTCCGACTGCAAACATCATCGCCGACCCCGGTGATTTCAACGGCGACGGCATGACCAACATTTCAGACTGCGTGTATGGAATCAGATACATTTTCGAGTCGTTTGCTGATCCCCTGCCGTGCGGTGACGCCAATGGTGACTGCGTCACAAACATCAGCGACGTGGTTTATCTGCTGAACTACTTATTCTCCGGCGGACCACAGCCCAGTCCCGGGTGCGAGTTTTGGCGGTGAAGATGGTGCCTGCAGTGGGAGTGTCAGGAGCGCAGGGCTCCTGACCTACAAAGCTACGGAACTGTACTACCAACTAAGGAAAAGGTATGGACTATAAATGCTCTGTGGAAAGACTACCACACTAGACGCTCACGAAGAATTGACGACAGAATTCAAATGTCCGCAGTGCGGCAAACCAGCAAACCAAATCAGCGCGGAAATCCCAATCCTCATCCGAAACCTTGGATAGCGGCACTGCTCACTGTGCTTTCGCCGGGGTTAGGTCATTTCTATTCAGGTAACATCAAAATCCAGGTTACGCTGATCGGGATCAGCCCGTGCTCGCATTTGCGAGCTTGCTCCTGAGTTTCTATTGGGATGCTCCCCCTTTCAATATGGTTGTACCGTTGTTGGCCGGTCTCGCTTACTTCATCTTCTCAATCTTTTCCGCAGTAAAGGTGGCGAAGACCTATCACACTTTGGACGAGAAGCCGAAGCGTATCACGAGTTTCCTCTTCTATCCAGTCATAGCAGTTGGTGGTGCGTTAATGGGTCTCCTGATCGCATCAATCTTTGACAATTTCGAAACTTACAATGTCCCGTCAGTGAGCATGGCAGATACAATAGTGATTGGTGATAAAGTCATCTGCGACGAGTCGGCGTATGATGACAGTGATCCCCAGCGCGGCGATCTGATGGTCTTTTTCTCGCCCAGCGATAAAACGACAAAATACATCAAGCGATGTGTTGCGGTTGGTGGCGATTTCATTCAAATAGACAAGAAGAATTTGTTTGTCAACGGCCGTCAGGTTGCGCTGCCGCCGACAGGATTGCACAGAGACCCGGATGTTGATCCGCGGCGCGACGACTTTGGTCCTTACCAGTTCCCGCAGGAAGCTACTTCCTGCTCGGCGATAACCGCGACGATTCGTACGACTCGCGCTACTTTGGGCCAGTTGACAGGAGATTAATCATAGGCAAAGCGGTGCGAGTGTGGTTTAATTTCAAGTTAGGCCGAATCGGGGTGCCGCTGAAGTAGGGCTCGAGCTGCGGCTAGAGTAGCTGGCGGGTCTCCGGGAGAGTAAGTTCCTGAGATTTGAGAATCGCTCGGCAAGGAGACCCACCCTACGGAGTTGAATTGAATAATCCGAATCACAGGGGTTCAAACCTACGAGTTATTCCGGTTTCTTCTCTTTGGTAGGATTCAAATTGTAGGCCTTCGACTCACCGCGAGGAATACTGATCCACTGCCACTGCTCGCCACTTGCGATGCGGGCAAGCATTACAATCTGTCCGACATGATATGCCACATGCGCGACCGAACGCGTGAGCGCTTCACTCACCGTAAGCGGGACGCCTCTGATAGTCACAGTCCGGATTAGGTCGGCATCGGTGAGTTTCGTGAGTTCAGCTTGCAGTACATTCCAGCCCTTGTTCCACCATTCGTAGACCTCCTGCTGACTGTAGTGGCGTTCTTCGAATTCGGCATCGCGATCGCGCCACGGTTTTTCGCCGTCGGTGGTCGTGAAATCAGTGAATCGCGAAAGCAGGTTGCCGCCGAGATGGCGCACGATCATCGCAATCGAGTTGTTCCCGGCTGTCGCGCCGGGCACGCGGTTCATGTCTGCTTCAGATATTTGAGCGAGCGCCTTTTCGCCGATGAGGCGGTAGCGGGTGAATTCGGTGGTGAGGGAGGTTAGCATCTTTAGGTCCTAATGGTGTTGTTGCCTGCGAGGAACAATGTCAGGAGCACAGGGCTCCTGACCTACTATAAATTGGGCGTCGCCCCCCCCCCCCCCCCCCCCCCCCCCCCCCCCCCCCCCCCCCCGCTTTTTTCCCCCCCCCCCCCCCCCCCCCCCCCTCCTCCCCAGACGGACCTACAAACCTGGATTCCGCCTTCGCGGGAATGACGTTCCGAGAAATGCGCCCCTACAGCTTCTTCTTCCAGACAGTCCCCTGCGGGGTGTCTTCGAGGATGATGCCCATCGCCAGAAGCTGGTCGCGGATAGTGTCGGATTTCTTGAAGTCGCGGGCTTTGCGCGCGGCAATTCTCTCGGCAATCAGCTTCTCGACTTCGGCATCGAGTGAAACTTCTTCCTTCTGCAAAATCGCCAGCACCGAATCGAAACCGTCCATTGCGGCTTTGACCTTGGCGGCGTCATCTGCGGAGATGCCGCCCTCGGCGATCAGGCGGTTGATGTCGCGGACGAAATCGAAGATTGCCGCCAGCGACTGCGAGATGTTGAGATCGTCATCGAGACCGTCGGTGAAGCCGGTTGTAACGCGGTCGATGTACTCATCGACCTTGCCGGAGGGAACGTCCTTGATGCCGGTGGTGAGATTGTCGTAGAAATCGCGGAGGCGCTGAATCGCGGCTTTGGCGCCCTCGAGGCCGTCCATCGTAAAGTTGAGCGATGCGCGGTAGTGCGTGGACAAGAGCAAGTAGCGGATCGCGACGGCGGGATACCCCTTGTCGAGCAGGTCGCGGACGGTGAAGAAATTGCCGAGCGATTTCGACATTTTCTTGCTCTCGACGATGAGATGCGCGCTGTGGAGCCAGTAGTTGACGAATTTCTTGCCGGTGGTAGCCTCGGACTGCGCGATTTCGTTTTCGTGGTGCGGGAACATGTTGTCGACGCCGCCGGTGTGGATGTCGAACGACTCGCCGAGATATTTCATCGACATCGCCGAGCACTCCAGATGCCAGCCGGGACGGCCCTTGCCAACTTCGGTTTCCCAGAAGACGTCGCCGTCTTTTTCGTCCCAGCCCTTCCACAATGCGAAATCGGAGACCTGCTCTTTTTCGTATTCATCGGAGGCGACGCGCTGTGAGGCGCCCGCCTTGAGCTGGTCCAGGTCCATGTGCGACAGTTTGCCGTATTCGCTGAATTTGGCGATGGAGAAATAGATGTCGCTGCCGGCGCGATAGGCGACGCCTTTATCGAGCAGTGATTTGACGATTGCGACCATTTCGGGGATGTGCGTCGTTGCCGCCGGATAATACTCGGCGCGTTCGATGCGCAATGCATCGATATCGTCGAAAAACGCCTTGATGTATTCCGCAGTGTACTCGTCGAGGCTGACGCCCTTGGCGATTGAGCCTTTGATGGTTTTGTCGTCGATGTCGGTAAGGTTCATCACCTGGGTGACTTTGTAGCCGCGATATTTGAGATAGCGCCGCAGCAAGTCCTCGAACATGTAGGTGCGGAAATTGCCGATGTGGGCAAAGTTGTAGACGGTCGGCCCGCAAGTATAGAGGCGGACCTCGCCGGGATGGATCGGCGTGAATTCTTCGAGTTGGCGCGACATCGTGTTAAAGAATTTCAGCGGCATTTGGTCTCCAAAAAAGTATTGCCCTCACGGTTCGATCGCGGCAGGCGTGGACGACTGCCGCGCACACAATATGTTGTCATTCCCGCGAAAGCGGGAATCCAGGTTAGGCGCTTACATCACGTCGGTGATGCTGGACACCTGCGGCACCCGCGTTTGCGGAAACGCAGAACAAGAATCTACAACCCCCTCTATCCCCCTTTGCTAAGGGGGATTAACGAGGCCCTCACGGTTCGATCGCGGCAGGCGTGGACGACTGCCGCGCACATAAAAGGTAGGTCAGACATTTTTGTCTGACGAGATTCTCTCAACTGCAAGCGCCCTCACCCCCAACCCCTCTCTCCCGCAAGGCGGGACCTTCGGCCGACGGCAGAAGGGAGGAAGCAAAGTCGAATTAGGCCTGCGTGAACGACTTGACGGTTTTTTCGTCGAGTTTCTTCATCAGTTCGACGACGAGCTTGACCGAGGCCTCGTAATCGCTGCGCGCCATGATGGCGTTGTGGCCATGAATGTAACGCACTGCGGGGCCGATCACGATTGACGGCACGCCCACGCGCGACATGTGGATGCGAGTGCCATCGGTGGTGCCGCCGCGCATCGACGACAGGTGATATTTGATCTTCAGCCTGTCGGCCGTCGCCTGTACAAAATGACGAAGTTTGACATTGGGAATCATGCCGCCGTCAAAAACCAGGATCGACGGTCCGCTGCCGACTTTTTCGTTGGCATCGCCGGAAAATCCGGGCGTGTCGCGGGCAATTCCGGTGTCGAGCACAATCGCCAAATCCGGATCGATCATCCACGCGGAAGTTCCGGCACCGCGGCAGCCGACTTCCTCTTGCACCGAGCCGACGCTATAGAGCGTGTTGGGGTGCTTGACTTTTTCGAGACGCCACATGACTTCGATGGCGGCGGCACAGCCGAAGCGGTTATCGATCGCCTTCGCCATGTACATATCTTTTTCGGCCATGATCGTGAATTTTGAGTCGGGGACAATGACGTCGCCGACGGAGATGCCGAGCTTCTTCCGGACGTCGTACTTCCCTTTCACGCCGACGTCGATGTACATATCGGTGATTTCGATGACTTTCTTACGGGCTTCCGGCTCGAGAAGATGCGGAGGTGTTGAGCCGACGACGCCGAGAATCGGACCCTTCTTGCCGAGCACCATCACGCGTTGTGCCAGTGCGACATGTCCCCACCATCCGCCGAGCGGAAGGAACTTGAGGAAGCCGTTGGCGGAGATCTCGGTTACCATGAAGCCGATCTCGTCGAGATGGCCGACGACCATGATTTTCGGCGAGGCTGATGTGCCTTTGCGTTCGGCGATGATCGAGCCCATCTTGTCGAACGATACCTTGCCCAGTTTGCCGATGTGTTTCTTGAATATTTCGGCGACAGCGCTTTCGTGTCCCGGAGGACCGTAGGCGTTGGTGAGTTCTTCGAGTAATAATTCGGTTCTGTCCACAGTTTACCTCCGTGGTTAAAATCACTATCCTCTTTTGCGCTCCCTGAACATCAGGGATAGAGCAAACGATAATAATATTGAGTACGGTTTTCAAGGGGATTCGTTGCCTGAAGATTGAGGAGCAAGTGAGGAAGAATACAACCCCCTAACCCCCTTTGCTAAGGGGGAATAACTAAACGTGCTCTGGAGAAGAGATGCTAGGTCAATTGATGTAACGAGTCGTTCAATTCTCCCCTATCAAGGGGAGTGGTTTTGCGGTCGAGGAACGAGAGCGCAAAACCGAGGGGTGTCTTGGTAATCCGCAGTCAGAAGATTGATTCATTGCGGGAACAGACACACCCCGTCCCGCGTCCTCCTTTGTCGGACACGGGACACCCCTCTCGAGAGGGGAATCAACAAAATAAGCGGATCGTGATTTACTCAGAAACAGGTCGATGATTATTGAGCAAATTACACACGCCCTCACCCTACCCTCTCTCCCGCAAGGCGGGACCTGGTCGGCCAGAGGGAGAGGGAAAAATCTACGTCGGGCGAGTTCAAACAAACTACGATTTCTTCAACGACAACTCGATGATCTTGGAGAGCAGTTGCTCGAACGACATGCCGGCGGCTTTGGCGGCTTTGGGGACTAGCGAGGTTGCGGTCATGCCGGGAAGCGTGTTAACCTCGAGGCAGAACAATTCGTTATCGGGATTGAGACGGAAGTCGACGCGCGCGTAACCTTCACAGCCGAGCACTTGAAATGCGGTTAAGGCAAACTCCTTGGCGTCTTTCTCGACAGTAGGATCGATCTCGGCGGGACAGAAATAGTCGGAAGCACCGGAGGTGTATTTTGAGTGATAGTCGTAGAAGCCGGATTTGGGCACGATTTCGACGACGGGCAGAGCCTCTTCGCCGAGGATTGCCACAGTCAATTCGCGACCGGGAATGAATTCTTCGACGAGAATATTCAGGTCGTACTTTCCGGCGAGGCGGATGCCATCAAGCAATTGATCGTAGCTGTGTACGATGCTCAAGCCGACCGTGGAGCCTTCACAATTCGGTTTGACCACCATCGGGTATTCGAGATCATCAGCGCCTTCACTGCCGAGATACTTGAAGATCGACGCTTCGTCGCCGAAACAGACCGTGCGCGGCGAAGGCACACCGACGGCGCTCAGAATCAGTTTGGTGCGTTGCTTGTCCATCGCCAATGCGGAGGCGAGCACGCCGGAGCCGGTGTATGGGACTTTGGCGAGATCGAACATCGCCTGCAGTGTTCCATTTTCGCCGAGGCCACCGTGAAGCGCGATGAACACGCAGTCGCAGTCGCGCATCGAGGCGGGAATCGATAGGTCGTATTTCTGGCGCGGTGCTATCTCGCCGCTGGGCGAAGATTCGCTTGCGGGCGCTCCCAACAGGTCGCGGCCATCTTTCGTGTCAATCATCGCGACATCGTGGCCTATGGTCTTGAGTGCGGCGGCGATGGCTTTGCCGGTATTGAGCGAAACCTCGCGCTCTTTTGATTCGCCCCCGGCCAAAACTAATATCTTCAAGTCGTTTCTCCTCGTTTACGGCGCACAATAATCTTGTAAATGATAAACCCGACCACAAGCAAAACTACGGCGATGATGATCTGATTGTATGTCGCAAGTATTCGGTCAATGACCGCCCAGTCCTGTCGGAGTCGCTTGGCGAGATAGAGTACCAGAAAATTCCAGGTGATGGTCGAGATGGTGCTGTAGATCAACATCCGCCACGCCGGGACACGGCCGATACCGGCAAGCAATGCGATCAAAGCGCGCACACCGGTCAGCCAGCGCGAAGCGAGAAGCACTTTGTCGTGATATTTTTCAAACCATTGTTCGACATGATCGAGCCGCTTGACGCCGAGCCAGCGCGCGCGGTGGCTTGACAACACGACGCGGCCCTGTGTGCGGCCAACGTAGTACAAGCCCATCACCGAGATCAGCGTGCCGACAATCGACAGGATGTAGATGGTCGTCCACGAGGCGTTACCGCCGGCGGCATAAACGCCGCAGATGAAAATGCAGGTGTCGCCGGGAAATGGCGGAAAGAAATTTTCGATGATCATCGAGACGAGCACGAACATATAGATCCAGATGGCGCTGTGGCCAGCGACCATGTTGAGGATTTCGTCGGCTTTGGAGAAAAAGACTTCCACTATTTCTCCACTAACACCACAGCCATCGCCGCGATGCCCTCTTCGCGACCGGTGAATCCAAGCTTCTCGGAAGTCGTTGCCTTGAGCGAAATCGCATCAAGCGCCACACCGGCGGCCGCGGCGATATTGGCGCGAATTTTCTCGGAGTATGGCGCGATCTTGGGGCGTTCGCAGACGATGGTCATGTCGGCGTTGACGAGATTCCAGCCGTCGTTGTTCAGCATCTCCATGACACGCAGCAGCAGTTTCATTGATGAAATGTCCTTGTATTGCGGTTCGCCGGGCGGGAAATGAATTCCGATATCTCCCTTGGCGACGGCGCCGAGAAGTGCATCGCACAGCGCGTGCAACAAAACATCGGCATCCGAGTGGCCGAGTAAGCCGAGTGGATGTTCGATTCGTTCACCGCCGAGGAAGAGCGCGCGCCCTTCGGCGAAGCGATGGACATCATAACCGCAACCGATTCTAATCATGGGGTGCAATTAAAGGAATTGCAATGCGGTTGGGAATGGAAATTGTGGGCTTCCCTCACCCGGTCCTCTCCTGACGGGGCGAGGGAAGAAGCCTTCCATTGTGGGTCGACTTCAGTCGAACGGATCCTTGTGCCGGTAGTTGTAGGGCAGGGCCCATTGCCGAAATTTCGTGATGGGCGAATCATCTTGCTGTGAGACCTGCCTGCTGACGACATATTTGAAATCGGGGCCCAGATGCTCCCAATTCCAAATGCCTCCGATAAAGAGACCTGCCCTACGGCTATGGGCTCTTGCCATATTTCTTGAGTCGAAAGGAGAAGATCTTCTTCCACGTAAGTGGTTCTGGCCCTTTCAGGCGAATCTCGTTAACTTCGCCCAATCGTTCTTCAGCTGATGAGTCAAATACGCCTTTGTCCAGCTTGCCGCACAGATACGTCCAGATCTTATCTTCTTCCGCAAAATACTCGGTATCAATGCACTTTGGATCGACTTCGTCTTTCAGCCAAAGTGATATTCTACCTTGGTGAATGTTTTTCTGTTCGTACTGAACTCTCTCGATCTCATCATATCTCCATTCTTTCGCAAGGCAAAACAGATTCTGGCCAACGAGAACACCACCGATAAACGAATTGTCACAAAAAATGACTCGATACGCTGCCAGATAGATGAGAAATATCAACAAACCAAATGCAAGGACCGGAAATGGCATAGCTTTCCAGAAGCCGTTTACGAGCCCCTCTTTATCCGTGTAAGTGAAGAAAACAGAGTAGGCTGCGAGTACTAAGAGAATGCTCGACAATCTTTGGCGAGTGCCTGTACTCAGGAATCGATCCTTGATTGGCTCAGAGTGTTCTCTGTCTCGGATGTTGATCAGTAAACGTAATCTCAAGATTTGACTCCCCTGTTCGAATAGAGTAAGTCAGGAGCCCTGTGCTCCTGACTTTCTTAACTGAAAAAACCAAGATCAAGAATAGCTGAATCCAAACCCTATACAGTCGCTTATGATTTCATATTCAATACGAACTCGTGATCCGGCCTTAAACGTGACTGTCCATTTGGTTAGTCGACAAAGACTCCAAGTGGAAGCAACGACTCTTATGCCGCCATCTTTATCTTTGATGAAATGAATTGGTTGAATAACCGTGTCGATGTCGGCAAACTCTTCCCAGCCATGGATGACGTCACTGAAAGAAGCGGAATCGGTAAAGAAGGAATTCTCGCCAACATGTTCGAGCCGATAACTCGTGAGAAGTGTAATAAGACTATCATTAGAACTCGCGATTTCCCAAAAGGTGGAATCGTATACCGCGTTGGAAAAGGCATAGATGTCGTACGCGCTGTCAACGAATACGATTGGCTTTTCGGGGCAACACACCGTGATCAGATCAATTGCAGCCTGCTTGCAGTTTGATGTGTCGACGTTTGCGACCTTTGCATCACGCATTACTGTTTCTGTCGCTTCAGCCAGCATATCAAGATAATCACTTTGAAATCTTGCGAGCTTTGAAGTCAGCGGGATCAAGACACCGGTACCTGCGCTGTCTACCACAAAGAAAGTAGTGGGCGGAAAGCCACCCAGCATTGATAAAGAGGATCTAATCCAAACCAGCCAATATTCAGAACCCAGAAATTCTGAATTCCCGCGACCAACTTCTGATACCAGTGCAAATTCGGCCAAAACAGTTGGCGGCTATCACAGAATCAAACGAGTCAATTCAGTAGCCAAGTCGGCTGAAATGTGTCCATTCGAATTGCGAATCCAGAACCGTGGCTCTGACATCTTCCCACTCCGCAATATCGAGGCTAGTCGGCCAAAAGATCCGAGAGCTGTGACTCTGTGGCAATGATAGAAAGTATCTTCTGTAGCTCGATCAAGGGTGCCCGTCGCGATCAGGTCTTTCTCGATTGGTTTCACCGAACACTGCTATGGTCTTCGATTGTCAATATCAGTGGTCAGAGTGCCTGCTTGTGGCGAGAATAATCAAGGTCAAGCGCGATGACATTTTCGCAGTCACACTGGCCTGTCACGCCGCTTTGCTCCAATAGAGCGCCTCTCCCCCCCGCGGCCCCCCCCCCCCTTTTTTCTCCCTGGGACATCTAAAGGTCATGCAATCAAGCAAAGATGTCGTTTGGGCGCCAACGGCCCGGACCGAACTGGCAGAACCGCTTCTGGGACCATATTATCCGCGATCAAGACGACTACAATCGGCACATCGATTATGTGCATTATAATCCGGTTAAGCATGGATTAGTGAGATCACCGTTTGATTGGAAATGGACATCGCTGCACGATTATTATCGAGAGGGTTTGTATCGACGCGATTGGGGAAGCAAAGAGATCGATTGGGGTAAAGAAGATTTCGGGGAATAGGGGGAATGGATTTCGCCTTCGGCAAAATGTCAGGAGCACAGGGCTCCTGACCTACTAAACAAAACTTGGGTCTCCCCTACTCCATCGTCAGCAGCTTGCGGGCAAGGTCGAGGTCTTCGGGGGTGGTGACTTTGATGTTGGCGGTGGAGCCTTCGACGATGCGGACACTGATGCCGAATGCTTCGCACACCGCGGAATCATCGGTGAAGTCGCGTTTCGATTCGAGCGCCTGAATATAGGCCGAAATGATGGCTTCGTACTTGAACACCTGCGGCGTCTGCGCGACCCAGATTTTGTCGCGGTCGAGCGTGGCGATGACGAAACCGTCCTCGATGCGCTTGAGCGTCTCGGTCTGACGCACGGCAAGAATGGCGGCATCGAACGCTTCAGCTTGCTTGCCGACGGCTTCGATTTCGGCAATACTCACCAGCGGACGCACGCCGTCGTGGATGTAAACCAGATTCGCCGTTTCGGGAATCGAGCGCAGACCGCATAAAATCGAGTCAAAACGCGTTTTGCCGCCCGCGACAATGCGTTCGACTTTTTTGTATTTGAAACGGTCGACGACAGCTTCGTGCGTGTAGTTCAAATCTTCGCCGGAAACGACGAGATGGATCGCGTCGATGGACGGACATTGTTCGAATTTGTCGATGGTCCAGGCCAGAAGCGGTTTGGAGCCGACGGGACGGAATTGTTTGGCGACCGCGCCGGGCAAACGTGTGCCTTTGCCGGCCGCCGTGATGATGGCATAATTTTTCATGAAATCAACATTGCATCGCCGTAGGAGTAGAATCGGTAGCGGTTCGCAACGGCGAAGTTATAAGCGGTGAGAATCTGCTCCGGCGTGGCAAAGGCTGCGACCATCGCCAGAAGCGACGATTCCGGAAGGTGAAAATTGGTGACCATCGCCCCAACGACTTTGAATTGAAAACCCGGATAGATGAAGATGTCGGTCTCGTCATGCGACGCTTTGATTTCGCCATTGCTCTGGAAACAGCCCTCGAGTGTGCGCGTGACAGTGGACCCGACCGCGACAATGCGGCGACCCTTCTTCATTGCCGTATTGATCTGCTTGGCGGATTCTTCAGAGATCCAGTATTCCTCCGGATCCATAGTGTGCTTCTCGTAAGTCTTGGTTTCGATCATTTTGAATGTTCCGCGTCCGACATCGAGGCGAATCCGGCAAATCTCGGTTCCGGTTTTCTCGATATCAGCAAGCAACTCCTCGGTGAAATGTAATCCGGCTGTCGGCGCGGCAATGGAGAACCCTTCATTGGCGTAGACAGTTTGATACATCTTTCTATCGACCGAAGTGTCATCGCGCTTAATGTATGGCGGCAGCGGCATGCGTCCGAATTTTTCCATGATTTCGCTCGCGGGAGCGCCGACAAAACGCACACGCCGCGATCCATCGGCAAGAATGCTGATGATTTCGCAGTATTCGCGCGCCGAAAAGTAGAACTTGTCGCCGTTGTGGGCTTTCTTGCCGGGACGCACGAGGCAGAGCCATTCGTCATCCTTGAGTTTGTCGACGAGAAAAATCTCGACCTTGCGGCCGGCTTGCCCGCCAACGCCGTAGAGGCGTGCGCGCTGGACCTTGGTGTCGTTCAACACCAGCAAATCATCCGGACGCAGTAGATTTACGATATCCGCAAAGACATGCTCTTTCATCTCGCCGCTTGAACTGTCCAGATGAAGTAACTTACAGCGGTCGCGTCGTTCCAGCGGATGTTGCGCGATCAAATCATCCGGCAGTTGAAAAGTAATTTTCTCCATAACCCGTCTTTGAAAAGAATTGTACCAAATCTAACAGTGCTCGAAAGTTCTTACAGCAAACGCCCCTGTTTAAATGCGCTCCGATCATATTTCATGTGTGTAAACGCCGCGTTAGTGGCCGTGCGACCGCGCGGTGTTCGTTCCAATAGTCCCTCTTGTATCAGGAATGGCTCATAGATTTCTTCGAGCGTTTCCGCCTCTTCGCCGACAGCCACCGCCAGCGTGCTCAAGCCGACCGGTCCGCCGTGGAATTTTTCGATGAGGACGCTCAAGATGCGTTTGTCCATATCATCCAGCCCCAGTTCATCGACGTCCAAACGCTCCAAACTGTCGTGCGCCAATTGTTCGGTGATGCGGCCATCGCCGTGAACTTCGGCGAAGTCGCGCAAACGGCGCAGGAGCCGGTTGGCAATTCGCGGTGTTCCGCGCGAGCGCTTGGCGATCTGACTGGTGCCGCCGGGATCGATCTCGACCTTGAGAATGCGCGCCGAGCGGGTAATCACCTTGCCGATGTCATCAGAACTATAGTAATCCAAACGACCGACAACACCAAAACGCGCCCGCATCGGCGAGGTCAATAGTCCGGCTCTTGTCGTGGCGCCGATCAGCGTAAACGGTTTGAGCGGCAGTTTCACCGAACGCGCCGCTGGCCCCTTGTCGATCATGATATCGAGCGTGAAATCCTCCATCGCCGGATAGAGATATTCTTCGACAACGCGATTGATGCGATGAATTTCATCTATGAATAAAACGTCGCGTTCGTTCAGATTGGTAAGTATTCCTGCAAGATCGGCGGCTTTTTCGAGAATCGGACCCGAGGTCGATTTGATTCCGACACCGAGTTCGTTGGCGATGATAAACGCCAGCGTGGTCTTGCCGAGTCCGGGGGGACCATAGAATAATGCGTGGTCAAGCGCTTCGCCGCGTTGTTTGGCGGCTTGAATGAACACCTTGAGATTGTCAACGACCTTCGCTTGTCCGATGAACTCATCGAACTTCGACGGCCGCAGGGTGACATCAAGTTCGGTCTCGCCCTGGATAACTTCCGGTGTGGTAATGCGCTCTTTCATTCGTCCTTTATGTCGCCGAAACCTTGAGGGCTTCGCGGATAATCACTTCCGAGTTGTGATTCGAGCCGATTTCTTTGACTGCGCCTTCGACGGCCTTGCGAGCCTCGTAACGACTGTAGCCGAGTGCTTCCAACGCGAGGACAGCTTCTTCGACCTGATTGAGCCGGTGCGTCGCGCCGATTCCGGTGGTGGCAACAATCTTGGCGACCTTGTCCTTCAATTCAAGCACCAATCTGCCGGCGGTCTTGGGACCGATGCCGGAGATTGTCGAGAGCAATGATTTGTCCTCTTCAAGGATCGACCGGAACAGGTCCTCTATCTTTATACCCGACAAAATCGTCAATCCGAGTTTAACACCGACGCCGGAGACGCCGATCAAGACTTCGAAGACTTCGCGTTCAGCTTGCGTCGAAAAACCAATCAGGTCAATCGCATTTTCGCGCACCTGCATCGAAGTCGCGAGAGTTACTTCGCTGCCAAGATCGGGCAAAGCCTGATAGGTTGACAACGGAATCAATACGCGATAGCCGACGCCGCCGACAATGATCTCCGCTTTGTCGGGAAGCTTAACCGATAGACGTCCTGTAAGTGATGATATCAAAATTTCTTCTCTCGGCGTTGATAGTGGCAGTATGCTACGGCTAGTGCGTCGGACACGTCATTTGGTCCGGCGATTTCCTTGACATCAAGCAGAGCTTTGATCATGTAATTCACCTGGTCTTTGGACGCTGATCCCCTGCCTGTTGTTGATAATTTGACCTCGCGCGGCGAGTACTCGAAAACCGGAATGTTCTTCAGGGTGCAGGCCAAGAGCACGGCTCCGCGTGCTTGTCCGAGACTCATGGCGACTTTGACGTTTTTGCCGTAGAAACCTTCCTCGATAGCGACCTCGTCGGGGCATTCGGCATCCACTAATTCGTTGATGTTGGCAAAGATCAATTTGAGTCGTGCGGAAATCTCGCCGCTTTCGGTAGTGAAGCAGCCCGCGTTTAACAGTTTGACACCCTTGTTGTGAACCTCGACGACACCGAAGCCGGTAACAGCCAGCCCGGGGTCGATCCCGAGAATTTTCATTTAGTTGCTCAAACGCTCGAGAGTCGCGTCGTCGATGTCGAAGTTGGCGTAGACTTTCTGAACGTCGTCGTTGTCTTCGAGCGCGTCCATCAGCTTGATCATCGATTCGGCGTGCTTGCCCTCGAGTTTGACCGTTGTCGAAGGCACCAATGTGACCTCGGCGCTGGCCATCGGAATACCCTTAGCTTCAATCGCCGAGCGAACAGCCTCGAATGTGTCGGGCGGCATGGTGATTTCGAACATGTCGCCTTCGTGCGTCATGTCGGAAGCACCGGCTTCAAGAGCAAGTTCCAGCAGCTCGTCCTCGCCGATTTTGGCTTTTTCGACTTCGATGACGCCGCTCTTGCTGAAGATCCAGCCCACCGAGCCGGATTCGCCGAGATTGCCGCCGTGTTTGGAGAAGAAGTGGCGAATTTCCGCCACCACGCGATTTTTGTTATCGGTCAGGACCGCGACTAGGACGGCGACGCCGCCGGGACCGTAACCTTCGTAAGTGATTTCTTCGTAATTGACGCCTTCCAAGTCGCCGGTGCCCTTCTGGATAGCGCGTTTGATGTTGTCGGCGGGCATGGAATTCTGCTTGGCGGTAAGGATTGCCGTGCGCAGGCGTGGATTGGCATCGGGGTCGCCGCCGCCAAAGCGGGCAGCAACAGTGATTTCCTTGATCAATTTGGTAAAGACGCGACCGCGCTCCTGATCGGCCTTACCTTTCTTTCTTTTTATAGTCGACCATTTAGAATGCCCTGACATCAAATCCTCCGGAAAGTGACAAAATTAACCGGCGAATTAATAACAAACGGCAGGGTTGGAAGCAATAGAAATTAGGTGAAAACGCGGCAGGCGTGGACGGCTGCCGCGCACGAAACAGGCGGATCGGCGGTAGAAGACGCGGCAGGCGTGGACGGCTGCCGCGCACCAAGAGGCGGTTGGCGTCCAAGATTGTGCCCGCCAGTCGTCTTCGCCTGGCGGGCTTGCTTGTCAGTTGATAAACGAAGTCTCGATCAATTGGAACTATACCCGGTATATCCGAGAGCCAAGCGCCTGCGCTTGAAAAAGGATAAGAAGCAGCATCTTGGACTATGCCATCCTTGACCGGATTGTTATGTATATACTCGATTTTGATTTTGAATTGCTTTTCCGAGTAAATGGTCAACTCGTCGAATCGCGGTTGCCATAGCGCGTACTTGCCCGATATGGATAGCCGGCGAATCAAATCTTCTGAAGCAGTTTCCTTCACCAATTTCGACGACAAAGACTTGAATGATCGCATTAGCTGCGATAGGCGCTCGTTTTGTCTGGTGCCTAGAAGAGCATGAAGATGCGAAGGCATTAGAACGTAAGCGACTATCGAAGTCTCATAAATCTTGCATGCCTCTACTAACTGCACCAAGGCTCTTCGAGCCAGTGCTGCATCAGCAAAGACAGGGATCCACTCGGTAACGGTTGTCGTAACAAAATGAAGCCCGCTACCTGGTATATGCAGTCTCGTCCGAACGGGCATGATCTAATACTGACTCTTAGCTCGCCGATGTCAAGCAACGCGGCAGGCGTGGACGACTGCCGCGCACGAAATTCCGGTCGAGGACGGGATAGCGGCATTGAAGCTCGAATCGTCGCGACCGCCGCAATTCTGTAGGTGACCTGCCAATCTTTGTGGTGATGACGAAGACCAATGGCAGGTCTCACAGCAAGGCGATTCGCTTATCACGAGATTTCGGCAATGAGACCTGCCCTACAACTACCGGCCAAATGCAATAAAAGAAAGTCAGACACGAATGTCTGACCTACCATTGTCGATCACATTGACGCAATCGGTGGGATAGACATTCTTGTCTGTCCGCTCCCCGGCTGACTGCCGCGCAAAATAGCGATTGCGAGCTACTTGCACTTATTGTGCTTGCGCAATTCATCGAGAGCCAGTTGCGAGACGACGAGTTTGTGCTTGTAGGCAGGAGTCTGGGGGATCTTGTCGACGATGCGGACTTCGACGGTGAAGCGGTCCTTGAAGTAGTCACGATACGCCTTCTCGACAATCGGTACGTCGCGGGATTCTTCGAAGTCGTCTGATGGTTCGATGCGAACGAGCAAGTGTTCGAGCGAAAGTTGTTCCAATTGCACGCGGCGATAATTGTGGAAGTTGGCGTTCTTGAGTTGAACTGTAACATTCGGACAGAACAGGCCATCTCTGGAAAGAGCAGATCCCGACCGCGACCGCCGACAACTTCCATCGTGTCGAATCCGACCAGTGCAACTTCGGGGTAGCCGCGATAGATACCGACATCTTCGGTGTGATAGCGGATCAACGGGAAGGCGTAGTTTTCGAATCCGGTGGAGATGATATTGCCGGGTTTGCCTTCAACTGGCTGGCCGTTGTCATCCTCGAATTCGAGATGCACAAAATCAGAATTGATGTAGAGGTTGCCGTCGAACAACTCCCCTGCCGAGGCTGTGTTTTCGCGGTTGCCGTAGTAATCGCGCAGGTTATCGCCAAAGAACCGGGTGATCAGCTCGCGATATTCGGGATAGACTTTCTCACCCAACACGCAACACACCGCAACCGGGATATCCTCAAGATTGTGCAGTCGCCAGTAGTGAATCAACGTTGCCAGATTTGAGGGCTGAGAGAAGATCATCTTCGGACGGAATTCCTTAATCTGGCGATAGATCACCGGAGCGTGATCGTAAGTGATCGAACGCGGATCGAATTGAAGCGAGTTTTCATTCATGTCGATGTGCGGTTGCATGAAGTCTTCGCCCTCGCGATTGGAAAGCGTCAGATGCACACGCGGATCGCGAAAACGATATCCCAGATTGTGCCAGTAGCGCCAGACAACCGCATTGCGGATGGTCTCGGCCTCTTGCGAGCGATACATCACCATACCGTCGCGCGTCGTTGCACTGGTGACGGTTTGCACGGCGTTGAACTTGTCGAATTCGTCCGACTTCAGAGCGTCGTGATTGGCGACGACATCATCTTTATGCAATGTGGGAATGCGGCGAAAGTCATCGAGCGTGCGGATTCTTTTCGGGTCGATTCCGTGTTTGTCGAATAGCTTGTGATAGTACGGTACATGACGATAGGCGTAGTCGACCAAAGCGATGAGTCGTTGCAGGCGATACGATTCGATCTCATTACGCGATGCGCTTTGGCGATCATAATAGCCTTTGAACTTGCGCGAGAAGCTCGGCCCGTATTTGAGCGGAAGCGGAATCGCCGTATGGTAGATTTTCCGGAGTGAGTGGTTCAGGCGAGCCATTTGTGCGCTACCGATTTGTTTTCATTACGATTTGCGAGTCAGTAGAATTTCATGATAGACAGCCGTGGTCTCGAAACCGAGTCGTCGGTAGCAGGATATTGCAGGGATGTTGTCGCTCTTCACATTCAATCCAATCTCGTCAACTTCGTTAAGCAGTTTTCGACAAATTGCCGCTGTCACATCTCCTGCCAGGCCGCGTCCGCGAAAATCGCTATGCGTCGCGATATTGCCCAGCGCTGCTACGCGATACTTCGCCGAGCAGACATGGACACCGCCGGCGGCTGCCATGCGCCCCTCGATTCGCACACCCCAATAGTGCCCCGTCTCCAACATGCGGGCGTCGAACCAGTTGCCGGGATAGGCCGCGCGGTAGAACGCCAGAATCTCTTCCTCGTCATGTATCGACAACGGCACAGATTGTCTTGACGCCACGCTGTTTAGCGCGTCAGGCGAACGGAGAATCATCTTGGAATGCTCGCCGTGGTGTTCAAGATTGAAACTGGAAGCGAGCGCTGATTCGATTCCCGGCGACAGGTGGGCGTAGACTTTGTCGGGTAATGACGGTGCAAGATTCTGAAGCAGTTCAACTGCCCGCTCCCTGTCACCGTTGATCAACACGATCAGGGTCGGCAATCCAGAAGGACGATAGAGCAATGCGAGCGCTTCGATTTCCGCGCCCGACATCGAAGCATACCACGTTGTATGCGGCCAAAAGAAGTCGTCGAGGTCGCCGATCAGATAAATGTTAAGCGGCGTGTCACGACGAAGATATTTCTCGATAGCGACGCGGTCGGTTAAGGTGATGAACTCCGACACGAGTTACTTCACGATTCGCAGGACTTCTTTGAACTTGTCGCCTTTGGCAACACGCAGAAGTTCAAAGAGTGTCATTTCGGTAGACATCACACCGGCGCCAAGGTCTTTCATTCTCTCGATACCAAGTTGCCGATTTGCAGCGGTGCGCGAAGAGACCGCATCAACAATCAATTCGACGCCGAAGCCGTCGGCAAGCAAATCGCGAGCGGTTTGATAAACACAGACATGTGTTTCGATTCCGGTCAACATCACTTGCTTGCGTCCCGATGACTTTAAGGCTTTGGCGAATTTCTCATCGCCGCAGCAACTGAAGGTATCCTTCACCAACGGCGCATTTCCCGGCATCAACTGCGCCAATTGCGGAATTGTTGCGCCAAGTCCTTCGGGATATTGCTCGGTCCAGAGTACCGGGATATCAAGCAATTGCGCGCCCTTGATCATGCGTTCGATGTTGGCGAAAATGATATCCTTGTCGTGCATAAGTTGGGCGAGCCTGCCCTGCACATCGACGACGACGAGGACGCTATTATCGGTGGTTAACATGCCAATTCCTTTCTCAAATCAATAACTTAGCCATCCGCCTTCATTATAGCAGACTCAGGCGGCGGATGCAACGATTCGCATAGGCGCATGGCAAGGCAAATTCGTTGACAGAATTGATTTTTGCCTTATCTTGGGAAGCGATCCATTAACTGCATTACCGCAAAGGCTTCCGTTGAATTTCAGATGGTCGTCAAGCATTGCCACAATAATGGATGTACTCGACCTATATAGATTCTATTTCATTGTCACGATTGAACTTTTACACAATTCAGATAGGAGATCTCATGCGCTTCCGCAAAAGGTCCGCTTCGATTCTTGTGATCTTGCTCTTGCTCGCCGCTTCGGTATTCGCGGCGTCACCGGGGTTGGTAAGCTATCAGGGCCGGCTCGCCGATGGTGCGGGCATTCCGCTAAGTGGCAACCACTCGCTGACCTTCAACATCTACAGTCTTGCAGTTGGCGGCGCACCGCTATGGACAGAAACCCAGAATCCGGTCGTTGTTGATGACGGACTCTTCAATGTGCTGCTGGGTGGTATCTCGCCTCTCAATGATGCACTGTTTAGCAGTGCCAATCGCTTCATCGGCGTTCAAGTCAACGGCGGAGCGGAATTGGCGCCGCGAAGACAAATTGTTACGGTAGCGTATGCGTTCACTGCCGTTGAAGCTGACTCGACAACTTGGTCCGGTATCAAGGGCATCCCTGCCGGGTTTGCCGACGGTATCGATGATGTCGGCGCAGGTGGCGGTGGCGATATCACAGCTGTAAACACTTCTGGCGGTCTCACCGGCGGAGCGACTACCGGAGACGCGAATATTTCTATTGCCAACGGTGGTGTTACTGCGGCTCACATCGGCGACGGTCAAATACTAAACGCCGATATCAACGCTACTGCCAATATCGATGCTTCCAAAATCGGCGGCACGGCGGCAACTCTGAGCAGGAGCAATGCCTTCGCGTCAGCAAACCAATTTAACAGCACACTTGAAGTCTGCGATTCTACTATTCGGATGGATTGCAATGGCATCTCGATTGGACGCAACATAACTCCTTCGGCAACTTACCTTGTCCAAAGTCGGCGTAATTACTCGTCTGAATTGGCGCGGTATGGATTTTACACATCCCTGTACAATACAGGTACTGGCAGTGTCTATGGCAGCTATTCAAGCGCAATTGCTTCAACGCTTGGAGATGCCGGTTCTGGAATTGTTTACGGTTCCTATTCATTGGGCGAATCGGACAACGCTACTCGCTACGGTTCCTACTCAGTCTGTTCGTCGCGCAACCCAGCGTTAACAACCGGAAAAAGTTTTGGGCACTATGCGTCTGCGTTTGATGGAGAAAGCGCCTATGGCGTATATGCACGTGCGACATCGGCCAGCTTCGGTTATGGGGTCTTTGCTGAATCGGAAGCAAACTCGATTATTGGCTATGGCGTCTACTGTACAGTCACCAACTCGAATCAAGGCACAGCCGTGAGTGCGCTCGCGTACCAAAATACACAACCGTCGTATGGCGTCGATGCTTCCGCTGAAAACAACGGTGCGAGCGGAGTTGGCGTGCTTGGCAGTGCGACCTCCAACGGAGGAACGGGATATGGAATCTATGGCGTCGCATCGATAAACACGACTGACGATTGGGCGGGATATTTTACCGGTAACGTAAACATCACTGGTACTGTCTTTATGCCCGCCAAGATGACGAGAATCGACCACCCGCTCGACCCCGAAAACAAGTATCTAGTACACAACACCGTCGAATCTTCGGAAATGACAAATCTGTACAGCGGCAATGCGGTTCTCGATGGCGGCGGCGAAGCTGTGGTAACTCTGCCTGACTGGTTCGAAGCAGCCAACAAGGACTTCCGATATCAACTCACCTGCATCGGCGGATACGCTCCGGTATATGTCGCCGAGAAAATAACAGGCAATCAATTCAAAATCGCCGGCGGGAGTAACGGTTTGGAAGTTTCCTGGCAGATCATGGCCGTTCGCAATGACCAATATGCCAAGGCCAATCCTATGAATGCCGTCACCGACAAGCGTCCGTTCGAGCGAGGCAAGTACCGATTCCCGGAAGTGTTCGGGCTCGGCAAAGATCGTGCCGTCGATTCCTTCGACCCTTTGTCGGATATGGAAGCCCGCAGGGCGGAGAGGGAGCTGCTGTCAAAGCAAGGACCAGATAGACCCACGGAAGATGAAACAAACGAGGAGTAGATTTGCAATGAAACGGACATTACTTTTGGCCACAGCTTTCGCCTTTATTATGGCTGTCGCGGCATCGCTATCGGCTGCTACGCCGACGATTATCAGCTATCAAGGCCGCCTCACCGATGGCGCCGGGCTGGCGCTCAACGGCAACTACTCGCTGACCTTCAATATTTACGATGTCGCTGTTGGCGGCACAGCGCTTTGGACCGAGACACTCAACCCGGTGGTTGTTGATGAAGGATTGTTCAATGTCTTACTTGGCAGTGTTACTCCGTTTGACGAGAAGGCATTTAGTGAAGCTGACCGCTTCATTGGTGTACAAGTCAACGGCGGAGCCGAACTGGCGCCGCGCAAACAGATCGTGGCGGTGGCGTACGCACTGAGGATCGCGACGATTGACGGCGCGACGGGAGGTCACGTCATCGGCGACTCGCGCATCGAAGGCAATGTCGTGATCGGTACCGGCGATGCAACGGGTACACAGTCGTTCACGGCGGGCGCAAACAATACTGCTCAAGGGAACTACTCTATTGCGATGGGTGCGGATAACACGGCATCCGGCAGTTACTCGAGTGTTTCCGGCGGGTTGGAGAATGTCGCCAGCGGCGCGGGCGCGGCTATCGGCGGCGGTAACAGCAATGTGGCGTCGGGAGATTCCTCGTTTATCGGCGGCGGAAGTCTCAACACTGCCAGCGGCAGGAGAAGCTTCGTCGGCGCCGGAAGAGAAAATATCGCGTCCGGCGATTTCACGCATATCGGCGGCGGCTGGTTGAATTACGCTTCGGCTCTGTATGCCACCATCGGCGGCGGCGAGCGCGACTCCGCGACCGCGCAATGGGCTACGGTAGCAGGCGGGCGCAACAATAACGCCGAGGGCGGCTATTCGACCATCGGTGGCGGTACCGGCAATCACGCGGCAGGAACTCGTTCCTTCATCGGTGGCGGTGTCGGTAACTTCGCAGACGGATTTGACGGCATTGTTGTTGGCGGCGAGAGGTGTACGACCTTGTCCAGCGGCAGCTTTGTCGGAGGTGGCGACCAAAATACTGCTTCCGGTGGTAATTCGGTTGTGGTCGGGGGATTCGCCAACAAGAACAGTGGGCTTCGTTCCTTCATCGGCGGCGGCACCGACAACGCGGTCACTGGAGATACGGCGGTTGTAGTCGGCGGCGTCCTCAACGTGGTCAGCAGCAACCTCGGCAATGTTGTCGGCGGATACGGAAATTTAGTCACTGGTCGAGGTGGAAGCATAGTTGGCGGTAGTCTGAACTTGGCCGAAGGAGAATATAGTTTTGTCGGCGGCGGTGTTGTCAACAAGGCGACTGGCGCCGGTGCCGTAATCGGCGGCGGGAGCCAGCAAAGGTGTTGGGGGACCGGATGCGTGATCGGCGGAGGCGGATACAATACGGCTGATTCGGGAGCAAGCCACTCGTTCATCGGAGGAGGGCAGAATAACTGGATAGCTGACCAATACGGTGGAATCGTAGGTGGTGAATTCAATTCTAATCATGGCGCATATTCGGTAATTCTAGGCGGTGCTTTCAATTCGATTTCGGACGAACTACTTAACCCCGCCAATTACATCATGGTCTTTGGCGAAGATGTTGATGTCGGCGGCGCTGACAACCGATCTTACTTTTTCGATGGCACCAATCCGGGGCGCTTGGCGCTCAATCGTGATACTGATGACGGTGGCGCTCTATATCCAGTTCATGTCGGGACGGCTGCCACTAACGGCAACGGCGCACGCTTGACAATTGCCGGCGTTTGGACTGATGCGTCCTCGCGAACATTTAAGGAAAACTTCGTCGAGATCGGCGGCGCTGATCTGCTCGACAAGATTTCGCAACTGTCACTTCCCCATTACAATTACAAAGGCACGACCGAGAAGCACATTGGCCCAATGGCGGAAGATTTCGCTGCGCTGTTCAATGTCGGCTCGGTGGATGAGAATACCGGCCAGATCGATCCGATGTATTTGTCCGCAAAAGATGTTGCCGGAGTCGCGCTGGCAGGCGTGAAAGAACTGACCGCACAAAATCGCGCACTTCAAGAGCAAGTGTCGTTGTTGCTCAAGCGAATCGAGAGTCTGGAATCCAGCAAGAAATAAACTTCAGCAGCATATAGAGGGAATAGAATGTCTCGTACTCGAACTATTTGGAAGATTGCCGTCGGGCTGTGTTTGGCAGCCAGCTCATTGGCAACGGCGGCGGTACCGCAGTTAATCAGTTATCAAGGGCAAATCACAACTTCAACCGGAACTCCCGTCGCCGACGGCGCATACTTGATCAAGTTTCAAATCTACGACACTGCCGTTGGTGGAGTTGCTCTCTGGAACTCCAATTACCAGAATGTGCAAGTTACGAACGGTCTTTATACTTACATCCTCGGCAAAGACCTTCCCTTTCCAAACGGTCTCTTCGCCGGCGGCAATCGTTGGTTGGGAGTTACTATCGGAGTCGATCCGGAAATGACGCCACGCCAGCAAATGATCGCGACGGGATACGCCTTTGTCAGTCAGAATGCTGATTCGGTGAATTGGAGCGGCATCAAGAATCTGCCCGCTGGCTTCGCCGACGGCGTTGATGACAACTCAGGCGGCGATATCACGGCAGTTAGCGCTTCCGGTGGATTGAGTGGCGGCGCAGCATCCGGTGCAGCGAATCTGTCCATCGCCAGCGGCGGCGTAACATCCACACATATTGGCGACGGACAGATCGTCGACGCCGATATCAGTCCTTCAGCAAACATTGCGGCTTCCAAAATCGCCGGCACAGTAGCGACACTTTCGGGGACGCAGACATTCACCGGAAGGAACACATTTGCGGATACTGCCAGGTTTTCGAACAACACAATGGCGGTCTGGAACGAACACGTCGCGGTCGGCAAGTACACGCCATACTCCGGCAGGCTGGCGATGGGCATCCAAGTAGTTGACACGACCGAAACATTCATGAGAGCACTTCAGGTGCGTGCAGAGAACGCTGGAATGGGCGACGTTTACGGAATGTCATCGATTGCTTTCTCAATAGACGCGCCTACGACGGGAATAATGGCTCAAGGAATCTCCAACAATTACTATAGGTACGGCGGCTACTTCAGCGCCAGCTCGGCTTCAAGCTCATCCGCTCTGGGAGTTTCGATTGGGACATCGTCGCACGCAACCTATGGCGATTGGGCCTACGGCGTTACCGGTAATGCTTGGTCTGCCAATAAGACAGTTGGCGTTGAAGGCCAATCATACTATGCCAACGTAGAAGGTGTTGGTGTGCGCGGTTATGCCTACAGCAGCCCAAACAACATCGGCACTTATGGTGGAGCGACTGCAGGCGGCTGGGGAGTCGGCGTCTACGGTGAGGCCTGGGCTAACACAACTGACAATTGGGCGGGCTACTTCGGCGGCAATGTAAATGTCACTGGAACTGTGTTCAGCCCGGTCAAGGCGAGCCGCATCGACCATCCGCTCGACCCGGAGAACAAGTATCTCCAGTTTAGCGATGTTCAATCTCCTGACATGATCAATGTCCACAGCGGGAATGTGGTTACGGATGGCAACGGAGACGCCGTCGTGAATCTGCCCGACTATTTCTCCGTAGTGAATACCGACTTCCGCTATCAGCTAACCGTAATCGGCCAATTCGCACAGGCGATTGTAGCTTCAAAGATCGCGAACAACCAGTTCCGAATCAAATCTGATGCACCCAACGTCGAGGTGTCGTGGCAAGTGACAGGGATTCGCAACGACAAGTTCGCCGAGGCAAATCGGATCGCGACAGAACCGATGAAACTGCCGCATGAAGTCGGCAAGTATCTTCATCCTGAACTGTATGGATTCGATTACAGGCGCAGCATGACAGCAGAAATCAGAGAGTCGGCGATGAAAGCAATTGCGGAGCCACTCAAAGATTCGAACGCAATCAACGGCGCCAAAAACAGAAAATCTATACAAGACCCGACGAAATAGTACTATACATGAAACGGCAAATTTTCTCACCTCCGGTGTTCCTGGCGGCGTAGAACAGATAGTACTTCGCAGTTTACTAATCGGGCAAGTAACTCCTGAGTTGTGTGTTTCGGTCACGGCACCGGCAGCCAACTCATATTCATTATTAAGGAGATGACACCATGATCAGACCGAAAACCATTGTCTCGTTCGCGCTTTCGTTTATTGCGGCGGCAATGCTTGCGACTTCCGTCGCACAGGCCGAAGTCCCCGCAATGATGAGTTATCAGGGCAGGTTGCAGGATTCGCAGGGCGCGCCGCTTGATGGAACTTTTGACATGATTTTCGCAATCTATGATGTCGCAACTGAAGGCACGGCACTATGGACAGAAACGCAAAGCGTCGCGGTCAATGAGGGCCACTTCATCGTGCTGCTTGGTTCGGTGGAATCGCTCCCCGCCGATCTGTTTAGCGCGCAGGTCCGCTATCTTGGCGTGACGATCGGAGCCGATCCAGAAATGTCGCCCCGCCGTCAGATTGTAACCGCTGCTTATGCCCACCATGCACAGACTGCTGACGTCGCGTTGGATGTACCAGACGGAGTCATTACGGATGCTGATGTGAGTTCGACTGCTAACATCAGTCCGACAAAAATCGCCGGCACAGCCTTAACGTTAGATGGTGACAACAGTTTCTCAGGTACCACCACCTACCTCGATAGCGCCATGGTTGTCAGCGATAACAAAGTCGTGATTGGCAGAAACACTCCTCCGGTTGGTGACGACGTTCTCGCTCTCAAGAGATCGTTGGCGACAGCGGCGAGTGCAAACGGTGTTAAGATTGACTTGATGAATTCCGGCACCGGGCAAATACACGGACTTAACTCGACTGCAATCGGTTCTGGTACGCTCGCTATCGGAGTAGCCGGCACGGCATCGGCAGCGACATCGAACGTTGGTGTCTACGGGACAGTCGTGGGGGAAATTGGCACAAAGGTCGGTGTGCATGGCGAAGTCAGCACCGGTTTCAGCATCATCGGCGTCAAAGGCAGTGTTAGCGGCGGCGGCGGAACGCCCTACGGGATTTTTGGTGAAGCCAGCAACTGCTCCGACGGCTACGGCGTTAAGGGCCTCGCCGAAGGAAACATAACTTCAGGGCGCGCAATTGACGGCCTTGCCTACCAGAATTCCGGCAGCGGTTTTGGTATAGTCGGAAGAGCGCTGGAAAACGGCGGGACCGGTTACGGTGTTTATGGCAGCGCTGGAGACAACAGCATTAGCAATTGGGCCGGCTATTTCTCCGGCGATGTCAACGTCACGGGTACGGTCTTCAGTCCGGTTAAGATAAGTCGCATTGACCATCCCCTAGATCCGGAAAACAAGTACCTCCAGCAATCCGATGTCCAATCTCCAGAGATGATTAACGTCTACACCGGCAACGCGACGACAGACCAAAACGGCGACGCGGTTGTTTCTATGCCGGAGTATTTCATGGCAGTCAACAGCGACTTCCGCTATCAGCTAACAGTGGTAGGACAGTTCGCTCAGGCAATTGTATCAAGTGAAATCGAGAACAATAGCTTCACCATTAAGACCGACAAACCAAACGTCAAGGTTTCGTGGCAAGTCACTGGGATCAGGCAGGACCGCTATTCGCAAGCACATCGAGTAGTTGTCCAGGAAGCGAAAGCAACGCATGAAGTCGGCAAATACCTTCATCCTGAGCTTTACGGATTCGGCGCCGAGAGAGGCTTGATGGGCAGCTTTGACGATATCGTGGTCAAGTCTCAGCCGGTTGATCGCAAACAGTAACGGCAATCAGATTCGCTGAGAAAATCGCCGTAAATCGATTTCGAATCACTTTGCAGTCCGAATAAATCATTGACTTTTTTGTCTAATTAAGCATACTGATAGCGGTAATTCTAATTCCAGACTTCTTACCGGAGTATGCCATGATTCGCCAGCTAAAACACTGGTTGGCGGTCGCTACGCTTGTTCTCCTTGCACTTGCATCTGCAACCGCCAATTCGCCTCAAATTATCAGTCATCAGGGTTACATAACTTCATCCGAAGGCATTGCCTTGAACGGTACGTACGACTTGACATTCAGCCTGTACGATATTGCCGGCGGCGGCGCGCCCTTATGGAATGAAATCCACGCTGATGTCGTCGTGACTGACGGATTGTACTCGCTTTTATTAGGTACAATTTCGCCCTTAACTGCCAGCCACTTCACTGGGCCAGTTCGTTATCTTGGAATCTCTATTGATGGCGCTGCCGAGTTGACACCACGGCGCCAGATAGCTACCAGTGCGTTTGCACTTCGCGCTGATGAATCTGCTGATGCCGACAGCCTGAATGGGCAAGCGCCTTCGTTCTATCTGAATTGGGCGAACTTAACCGGGGTTCCAGCCGGATTTGCCGATGGCACGGACAATGTCGGCACTGGTGATATCACCGGCGTGACAGCTGGTGAGGGGCTTGCCGGAGGTGGAAGCTCCGGTACCGTGAACCTCTATCTCGACACTGCCGGTGTTGCCTCCAAGAATATTCTCAATGGCACGATCTTGAATGAGGATATCTCTGGCTCGGCTGCCATCGCGACCACCAAGATTGCCGGCACAGCGATGAATCTGACTACAGCGCAAATCGTGACCGCACAGAAAACTTTCGACGGGTCGGTTTATTTTGGCGACAGCACGATGCGCATTGACAATAATGGGGTAAGGATTGGTTCTTCTTCATTGAGCCCGTCGTCAACATACCTATTAATTCTCGATCGACAAGTCTCTACGACGTCAACGAGATATGGAATCTTCAACGATCTGGACAATCTTTCAACGGGCACTGTATATGCGGTGTACGGACGGGCTTCTGGTGCAACAGCAGGCGCAGCCAATTCCGGCAATGTTATTGGCCTTTATGGACTCGGAATCTCGGATGGTGCCGAGCGACACGGTGCCAGAGTGATCGGCCGGGGAAGGACGGCCACCAATTCGGGCGGTATCAGCACTGGACTTGATGCTCAAGCAACTTACGGAGCTGCTGCTTATGGTCTGCGCGCATTGGCTACGGATGCCACAAGTGGATACGGAGTTTATGCCGAGGTAACCGGCAATCAGACCGGGACCGGTTTCTACTCTTATGTTCACGACAATACGGCAAGTTCGTCATCGATTGGAGTGAACACTCTGGTCGTTGCAAACGGTGGTAACGCATACGGACTTTCCGGCACAGTCGGCAACAACGACGGTACCGGCTATGCGATTTATGGTCATGCTTATAGCAACGGCACGGATTGGTCCGGCTTCTTCACCGGCGATGTTAATGTCGGCGGTACAGTTTATATGCCGGCGAAAATCACCAAGATCGACCATCCTCTCGACCCGGAAAACCAGAATCTATTGCTGTCCGGCATCGACTCGCCGGAAATGCTTGTCAAGACTTCCGGCAACGTGACGACTGATGCTTCCGGCGCGGCAGTTGTTACCCTACCTGCATATTTTGCGGCAATTGCGGCCAATTTCAGCTATCAGCTGACCGTCATCGGCGAGTTTGCCCAGGCAATCATCGGCAATGAAGTCACAGGCAACCAGTTTAGCATCAAGACAGACAAGCCGAATATCAAGGTTTCCTGGGAGATTACCGGAGAGCGCAGCGACAACTTCGCAAAGTCGCACCGCTTGATTAATGAATCGCTCAAACCCGCAGAACAGCGCGGGAGATACTTGCATCCGGAATCGTTTGGACATCCTGTTGAGCGCGGAGTAGACTTCCTCATTTCGGAAGAATTGGCGAAGTCTGCACCAAAGACTTCGAGGACAGCAAATACGGATCATCCAGAGGAGTAATCAGCACAATTAGTGCTTGCGATTTTTCGATTGAGTACTATATTTATCGATAATCCAGCGAGGCAATGATATGAAATTGATGTACATTAAATTATTGGCTGTTGCTTGTATCTTGGTGCTTGCGACGGGCGCATTTGCCGCCAAGACTCCGGCCAAAGCCACAACCAAGAAAGCTTCCCCAGCGGCTACGACCACGGTTCCCGTAAAGCCGACCAATCCGAATTCCACAGTTGCCGCCGAGGCTGCGGCCTCTGCGGGAATCATCAATCCTGAAAGCAATCCGGACGCTCAGTCACCAAATGCTCCGCGCGCCGGTGAGGAGATTAATTGGGATGTTATCGCTTCAGGCGGCGGACCGATGAGTTCGGCGAGCTTCATTCTCAACGGAACCATTGGGCAAGCGATTGCAGGCGAGTCTACATCGCCGAATTTTGCTCTTAATGCCGGTTTCTGGCAGAATTTTGGAAGCGACTATCTTTGCGGCGATGTCAACTCGAGCGGCCAATTTGATATTGCCGACGTCGTTTTTCTGGTTAACTACATTTTTGCCTCTGGAACGGCGCCAGATCCAGTAGAATCGGCGGACGTGAACTGCACATCTTCGGTGGACATTTCCGATGTCGTTTATATGGTGAACTACATCTTTGCGGCCGGTCCGGCTCCTTGCGCAAATTGCCCGTAGTCGAATACGATTCAAGATCAAAATCGCGCCCGCCGAACACGACGGGCGCTTTTTTTGTTTGGGTTCGTAGGCTAAGACCCTTTTTGGGAGTCCTCGGGCTGTTTCTGATTAATCGGAATTCGTGATTTCGACCTAATCCGAGCTTGAGGGTCCTGAATCTCTTCCCCAACCAATTGTCTCCCAATAGCGTAAAAAAATGTCACGCACCCCTTGACAAACGGTTCCCGTTTCGTATTTTGCGGGTCTTGTATTGTGACGAATTTTGAGGAGTTGTTAGTGAAGACGTATATCCCCAAAGTTGACGCGATTGACCGCAAATGGCATGTCGTCGACGTCAACGGAAAAATTCTCGGACGGCAGGCGGCTCAAATCGCCCGTATCCTTATGGGCAAGACCAAGCCGAGCTACACGCCGTTCCTCGACTGCGGCGATTTCGTGGTCGTAATTAACGCCGATAAGGTTCGGCTTTCAACTCCCAAGAAGGAGTTGGAGAAGACTTGGCATTGGAACACCCTCTATCCGGGTGGCCATCGCCAGACAACATTCGGCAAGGCGATCCACGCCAATCCGGAACGGATCATCCGCGGCGCCGTATGGGGAATGCTTCCCAAAGGTCCGCTTGGTCGCAAAATGATTAAGAAGCTCAAGGTCTATCGCGGCGCGGCGCATCCGCATGCTGCCCAGATGCCTGATGCCCTGGAATTGAAATAGTTTCTGACCTGAAAGGTTGTTGATGTCACAGGAAAAAATTCACGCCACCGGCAGACGTAAAAACGCCACCGCCAGTCTTTGGCTCGCTCCCGGCAACGGAAAGTGGATCGTCAACGGCAAGGATCTTGTTGGCTATTTGACGCGCGAATCGTTGGGATCGCACGCTTCCGAGCCAATGAAGATTACCAACATGAGCGGCCGCTTCGACGTGATCGTTGCTGCTTCGGGCGGCGGATTGTCCGGTCAAGCAGGTGCGATTCGTCATGCCTTGGCGCGCGCGTTGTCGGCGTTTAATCCGGATTTGCGCAAACCGCTCAAACTGGCCGGTATGTTGACGCGCGATCCGCGAATGGTCGAGCGCAAAAAGTATGGCCAGCCCAAGGCCCGCAAGCGCTTCCAGTTCTCCAAGCGTTAATCAGGACGTTACTTTCGAACTTTGTGTCGTCAGGCTGTAATGGCCTGACGGCTTCAAAGATATTAGTTCACACATCCGGGGATTTGGACGGGAGGTCGTTGCGTAAGCATCGTCCCGTTGACCGAAGATGATCCGGGTGGAGGTTAAACCAAACATCTGGAGTTATTAATGGCCACTGAAGTCACAGTACGTGATCTTCTCGAAGCCGGCGTGCATTTTGGTCACCAGACCCGCCGCTGGAACCCCAAGATGAAGAAATTCATCTTCACCGCCAAGAATGGCGTCTACATCATCGATCTCAACAAAACTCTTAACTCACTGAAAATCGCCTGCCGCAAGGCTCAGGAAGTTACTGCCAAGAATCAGTACATCCTTTTCGTCGGCACCAAGAAGCAGGCGCAGGACGTGATCAAGGCCGAAGCAGTTCGCGCCGGGCAGTTCTATGTCACCGACCGCTGGTTGGGCGGCATGATGACCAATTTCCAGACGATTAAGAAGAACATCAAGCGTCTCAAAGACATCGAAAAGATGCAGGAAGACGGCACATTCGAGAAAATCACCAAGAAGGAAGTCTCCGGTCTCAACAAAGAGAAGGAGAAACTCGACAAGGTGCTCGGCGGCATTCGCGAAATGAACCGCCTCCCCGGTTTGATGTTCATCGTTGACTGCAAGAAAGAAAAGATCGCGGTTGCCGAAGCCAAGAAGCTCGGTATTCCGATTATCGGCATTATCGACACCAACTCCGATCCGGATCCGATTGACTTCCCGATCGCTGCCAATGACGACGCAATCAAATCGATCCGTATCATCACCAGACAAGTCGTCGACTCCGCCCTCGAAGCGAAGGCGATGTTGATCCAGCAGCCTGCTGAACAAGCCGCTGCCGGAACTTCAGAGAAGTTCGACGAAGGCACAAGCGAAGCTCAAGAGAGGTAATCTATCATGGCTATAACAGCAGATTTAGTCAAAGAATTGCGCGAGCGCTCCGGCGCCGGCATGATGGAGTGCAAGAAAGCGCTCACGGAAGCCGACGGCGACATGGATAAAGCCATCACGATATTGCGCGAACGCGGAATTGCCAAAGCGGCCTCGAAATCCAGCCGCGACACCAGAGAAGGCCTGATCGGCACCTACGTTCACCCCGGCGATAAACTGGCCGTGATGATTGAAGTGCAATGCGAAACCGACTTCGTGGCGCGTACCGATGATTTCAAGGACCTCGTGAAGCACTTGGCGATGCACGTCGCAGCCGCTAATCCGGTGGTTGTCCGTCGCGAAGAGCTCTCCGAAGAGCAGATGGCCAAGGAGCGCGACATTTACCGTCATCAGACGCTGAATGAAGGCAAGCCGGAAAAGATCGTCGATAAGATCGTTGAAGGCCGCATGGAGAAGTGGTATTCGGAAGTTGCACTTATGGAACAAGCCTATGTGCGCGACCCGGAAGTCACTATCCAGGACTTGATCAAAAACACCATCGCCAAGATCGGTGAAAATATCGTGGTCCGGCGCTTTGCGCGCTATCGCCTCGGAGAATAAATGACGGCTACTCCAGCCTATAAACGAATCCTGCTGAAACTCTCCGGTGAACAACTCGCCGGAGAGCAAGGCTTCGGAATCGATCCGCGTCAACTCGAATATGTAGCTAACGAAGTCAAATCAATCAGGGAGCTCGGTGTCGAAGTCGGCATCGTTGTCGGCGGCGGTAATTTCCATCGCGGCGCCACCGGTACCCTGCTCGGCATTGGCCGCGCTACCGGCGATTACATGGGAATGTTGTCGACGGTGATCAACGCGATGGCGCTTCAATCATCGCTGGAAAATTACGGCATGTTCACGCGTGTGCTGAGCGCGCTTCGTATCGAAGCCGTCGCCGAGCCGTTTATTCGTCGCCGTGCCATTCGCCACATGGAGAAGGGCCGCGTCGTTATTATGGCCGCAGGTACCGGCAACCCCTACTTCACGACCGATACCGCCGCAGTTTTGCGCGGCATCGAGACGGAAGTCGATGTCGTAATGAAAGCCACCAAGGTGGATGGGATTTACGATGCCGATCCAATGAAGGTCCCGACCGCAAAGCGTTTTGATCATCTCACCTACGACGAGGCGCTGCGCCTTGACCTCAAAGTGATGGATGGAACAGCGTTTACGCTCTGCCGCGAGAACAAACTGCCATTGGTCGTTTTTAAGTTGACCGATGCCGGTAATCTTTATAAGGTAGTCACTGGTGAAAAAATAGGTACGTTGGTAACGATCCGTTCGGAGGAAAACGTATGACGACAGTCAAAGAGCTTCTTACTGATGCTGAAGATAGAATGAAGAAGTCGGTCGCCACACTGCAGCACCACTTCTCCACTGTACGTTCCGGCAAAGCTAATATCCATATGCTCGACGAAATTATGGTCGACTACTATGGCACGCCGACACCGCTGAAAAATGTCAGTTCGGTGACTACACCCGAGGCGCAATTGATAGTAATCCAGCCCTGGGAAAAACAACTGATCGGCGAAATTATGAAAGCGATCCAGAAATCAAATCTCGGTTTTAATCCGCTTTCCGACGGCCAGGTCGTGCGCGTCCCGGTACCGGCTCTCAATGAAGAGCGCCGCAAGGAACTCGTCAAACTGGTCAAGAAGATGGCCGAGGAAGACAAAGTCGCCATCCGCAATGTCCGTCGCGATGCACTTGATCACGTCAAGCGACTCCTCAAGGATCACAAGATCTCCGAGGACGAAAAAGACAACGCCGAAATCGACGTTCAAAAAATGACGGACAAGTATATCGAGCAAATCGATAAGCTGACGACCACGAAAGAAGCCGAGGTAATGGCTGTCTGAGCGCGCGCATTGCAGCCGATATTGCCGCTCTTAAGGAGAAAATCTCTCCCACTAAATTGCCGGTGCACGTTGCCATCATCATGGATGGCAACGGCCGCTGGGCTGCCAAACGGGGACTTGACCGCTCTTCCGGCCACAAAGCCGGTGTCGATGCCGTCCGTCGCATCGTAGAAATCTCCGGCCAAATCGGCGTTAGTTATCTCACCCTTTACACATTCAGCGTCGAGAATTGGAAACGCCCCGTCAGCGAGGTCGGCTTCCTGTTCAAGCTGCTCAATGACACCGCCCGCAGTGAACTAGCCGAGCTCAACCGCAACAATGTTCGCCTTATCGCCACCGGCCAGCTCGATCAGATTCCCTTTGCGCGTCGTCGAGCGATTCTGCATGCGATTGAAAAGACTTCAAAGAATACTGGGCTGGTGCTTAATCTCGCGTTGAATTACTCAGGGCGTATGGAGATTGTCGAGGCAGTCAAAAAAATCGCTCGCGATTTCAAAGCCAACAAAGTTAAGCTGAGCGAAATCAATGACGTACTATTTTCAAGTTATCTCTTCACTCATCCCCTGCCCGATCCGGATTTGTTGATTCGGACATCGGGAGAAATGCGTTTATCGAATTTCCTGCTGTGGCAGACATCGTATACCGAGCTGTTCATCACCGAGACACTGTGGCCTGATTTCACCGAACGCGAGTTTGTCGAGATTGTGCTGGAATATCAAAAACGCGAACGGAGATTCGGCAAACTATGATTTCCAAGAATCTGATCCAACGCCTGATTGTAGCGGCGGTTTTCATTCCGCTGCTGTTGTATGTCTTTCATCTGGGCGGGATCGTCTTTTGGAGTGTGGTTGAAGTCATAGTCATTCTGTCGGTGTGGGAGTTCTTCACGCTGACGAAGATCAAACTTTACTGGTGGCAGAAGCTGCTGCTGGTAGGGCTTGCGGCTTTTCCGGCAATCTCGTATCAGTTCCTTGAGGGTCGTTTCCTGCTCGAAGCCCTTTTGGCGACGATGTTCGTGACGACACTTCCCTACACATTCACCCGCAGCCTCGGCGATGTCAGCCGCTCTATCAGCATGGGGTTCTTCGGCGTGACCTACCTGTCGCTCGGATTGGGTTGCCTGATCCTTCTGCGCAACGGCAATGTCGTCGCGCCGGAACTTGCCGCCGGATGGGTGACTTTCTTGTTTGCAGCGATCTGGATAATTGACACCGCCGCCTACTATGTTGGCGTCAAGCGCGGTCGCAACAAGCTCTCCCCTGCCATCAGTCCGAATAAGACGGTACAAGGATTCTTCGGCGGATTCCTCGGCGCAGTCTTGGCGGCGGGAATTTTCAGCGTAATTCTCCTCAAAGAGGTCGGCTTTGTGGGCCTGATTCTACCGGCGATGGTGATTGCGTTTTTTGGCCAGTTGGGGGATTTGGTCGAATCGGTTTTCAAGCGCGAAATGGGAGTTAAGGATTCTTCCAATCTGATTCCCGGCCACGGCGGGATTCTGGACCGCTTCGATTCGCTGGTTTTCGCCGCCCCGGCGCTGTATTTGTATCTGCTTTATTGCCAATGACTTCCGTAGATATCACGATTTTCCCGTAACAAATGTTATTGACAATGTAAACAACAACCGACATTTTGTATACATTTCAGAATAGATGTATACAAAATACTATGAATTGTATGCATTCGTGATGCGATGTATACGAAAACCGATGAATTGGCTACATTCATAAAAAGATGTTACCGGAAATGCTATGAACAAAGTGATAATCGGCGAGACCAAGAAACAAGTCAGCGGTTATAGTGCATTCATTCCCAATGATTTTCCGCCAACCAGCAAGTGGGATTTTTCGCAAAGCCTGCTTCTGAAGCACTCAACCGCCCAGCGCCTTGTCGGAAAGCTGGATGGCGTTACCCAACAGCTACCCGACGTAGATTTCTTCTTGTCGATGTACATTCGCAAAGATGCCGCATCATCAAGTCAGATCGAAGGCACACAGGCGACGATGATCAATGTCATTGAAGCAGAAGCCAAAACGACTGCATCCTATCCTGCCGACGTGGATGATATCCAGCACTACATCAAAGCGCTAAACTATGGACTCAAGCGTCTCGAAAAACTGCCCCTAAGTCTGCGCTTTATTCGCGAGCTCCATCGCGAGTTGCTTGCGGGCGCCAGAGCGACGCAATTCTCCGATCCGGGCGAATTCAGAAGAACGCAAAACTGGATTGGCGGAACTTCACCGGCAAACGCACACTTCGTGCCGCCGCCACCGGATGCAATGTACAAGGCTCTGGTCGACTTTGAAAAGTTCATCCACAACCGTGGCGAGCTGTTAACGCTGCTTAAGGTCGGCATTGCACATGCGCAGTTTGAGACGATTCACCCATTTCTTGACGGAAACGGGCGAACCGGCAGACTGCTGATTACGATCATGTTGTGGATTGAAGGACTGCTGGAGAAACCGGTACTCTTCTTGTCATCATATTTCAAGAAGCACCGGTCGGTCTATTATGACCGGTTGAACGGCTATCGCGAAGGCGAGGTCGAAGCCTGGCTGGATTTCGTGCTGGACGGCGTTATCGAAATTGCCGGACAGGCGATTGAGACAGCTCGCCACATATCCGAGATTCGACAAGAAGATATGGCAAAGATCGGCACACTGGGCAAGACATCTGCAGAAAGCGGTGTACTCGTCCTGCGCAGGCTCTATTCCCTGCCGATCGTGAATGTGAATACCATCATGGAGTGGACCAATTTCAGTACACGAAGAGGTGCACAAAAAGTCATCGACCGCTTGATCGAGCTCGAAATCCTCGAGCAAAAGGACAAGTCAGTCACCTACGGCCGGTCGTTCATTTACCGCCGTTATGTCGATGCCTTTATGGATGAATAGCGTGGCGGCGCGGGTACTTCTTTTTAATTGAAACATCTTGCGGTAATTCGCATATTAAACGGAGACTATGAACAAACTACTCGACTATATCTTCCTGATGCGCCCGATGCTGATTATCCCCGTGTGGACGATCTCCCTGCTTGGCGCACGCGCTTCACTGTGGCGCGAACGCGGCACCAGCCCGATTACTCTCGATCGCTATCCGTTCGTCGACTTCAGCACATCGGATCTGAATATCCTCGCCATGCTGGGATTGGCCACTCTGCTTGCCGGCGGAGTGTTCATCCTTAACCAGATTTACGATGCCGACACTGATCGCATTAATAAGAAGCTGTTCTTGATTTCCGACGGCCACATTTCCGCCGCCGAGGCTTGGAAGCTCTACATTATGGTTACCGCAATTGCGATTCTCGGAGCATTTCTGATGAATTGGCAACTCGGCTGCTTGTTCGTGGTCGGCGCCTGGTTTGGATTCCAATATTCCTACCCGCATTTCAAATTGCGCGAACATCCCTACAAGTCATTTCGCAATAACATCGTCGCACACGGCATGTTGGCATTTCTTTTCGGCTGGGTGATGTATCTGAATTTCAATATTGAAGGCATCATCAAGTCTGTCCCCTATTTGCTCGCTGTCGGCGCTGTCTATCTCAATACGACTCTTCCCGATCTCGAAGGTGACAAAACCTCCGGTAAGACTACCTATGGCGGCATGTGGGGAGTTGTCAAAACACAGCGCACATCGTTCATGCTGGTCTTGTCAGGAATGCTGTTTTCGATAATGACTGCCGACTACGGATTCACAGTGACCGCATTGGTTACGAGCACGTTCTTCCTCGTTGCCTGGCTGAAGGAATCAGTCGCAGTGTCGACGGTGTCTTCCAAGGTAGCCATTCTTGCGCTGTCAATATTCGCGGCAATATTCTTCCCGCTTTATGCGGCTGTTCTGATATTCACGATAGTTCTGACGCGCATCTACTACGCGCGCCGTTTTGATGTTAGCTACCCTGCCCTTACCGAGAAGAGTCAATGAGAAAGCTAATCCTGCTTGTGCTATTGGCCGCAGCCGTGACAATATCCGGTTGCACAAATGCCGTGCGTTACTCTGTGACCGATGAGGCCGCGCGCCGACCGGCTCCACGTGAGCCAATCGGTGACACAACTCGTCTCGACGATTATGAGCCGAAGCAGGATGATCGCGACACCAGGGTTGATCCAGACCGCAAAGACGAGCAAGATTCCGAAATCGACGAACGGATTCCGATGGGTACCGGCTCGCAAATTGACAAGGTGCTGATGAATCGCATCATCTCGCGTTACCTTGGTGTGCCCTATGAAAAAGGCGGATCGGGCAAGCTGGGACTCGATTGCTCCGGCCTGGTCTTTGTTGCCTATCGCGATTACGATGGAACGCGCCTGCCGTTAAGTGTCGAAGCTCTTTATCGTCTTGATGATCGCGTCGGATATGATGATCTCTCGTATGGCGATTTGATTTTCTTCCGCATCGATGATCGCCGCGTGTCGCATGTCGGCATCTATCTCGAAAACGGACGCTTCGTCCACGCCTCCGAATCTCGCGGCATTGTGATCGACGACATCGCCGACGAGTACTTCGCGACACGCTTTGCCGGCGCACGCCGGGTGCGGTTGTAACGACAACCATCTTCAACCAACCTATCCCCTTCCCACGCTCGATTAAATTCCGTATCTTCGCTGTATGACCGATCCGTTCCAACATCTGCGCGACAGACTCGCCGATTTGCCCGACAAACCGGGCGTCTACATCATGAAAGACGCCACTGGCAAGATCATTTACATCGGCAAAGCCAAAGTCCTTCGCAATCGCGTGCGGACCTACTTTGCGCTGGCGCCGGAACTCAACCCTAAGATCGCCGCGCTCAAGGGCAAGATTGTCGATTTCGAGATGCTCGTCACCGACAACGAGATCGAGGCATTGATCCTTGAAGCTAACCTTGTCAAAAAGCACAAGCCACGCTACAACATCAATCTCAAGGACGACAAGCGCTATCCATATTTGAAGATCACGCAGGATGATGACTTCCCACGCGTTGTCGTCACGCGCAGTATGTATCGCGATGACGGACTCTACTTCGGACCATATGCCAATGTCGGAGGCATGCGCGAAACTTACAAAATGATCTCGCGCTTGTTCAAACTGCGCACTTGCAAACTTCGCATTCCGCATCCCAAAGGCAAAGGCAGCTACAAAGTCTGCCTGCAGTATCACGTCCGTGCGAGAATCTGGTCAGCAAGGAAGATTACGACAAGGAAGTCCAAAAGGTCATCAAGCTTCTGCAGGGCAAGTCGGCTTCACTCGTCGTTGAGCTTCAGGACGAAATGAAACTGCTGGCATCACTGCAGAACTACGAAGAGGCCGCACGCGTTCGCGACCAAATTCGCTCCATTGAAGGCATCATGCAGAAGCAGAAAGTCGTCGCCGATCACGTCATCGACCGCGACATCATCGCCTTCGCGCGTTCGACCGGCGATCTTGCAGCAGTCGTACTGCAATTGCGCGACGGACTCTTGATTGGACGACAGAACTTCCACTTGCGTGCCGACAAAGCCGACACCGAATCCGATATCGCCGATTCGTTCTTCAAGCAGTACTACTTGAGTTCGACGATGATTCCCGAGGAAATCTACTGCTCGTTCAAACCTGATGATGAGAAGATTATCAAGACCTGGCTCGCCGAGCGCCGCAATGGACGAGTGGAGTTGGTCTTCCCGCAAAAAGGCGAGAAGATGCGGCTGATCGAAATGGCGGAAGCCAACGCGCGGCTTCTGCTCGGTGAGTTGATGAAACAGAAGCAGGAGCGCGCCGACAAACTTCCCGGAGCGGTGGCGATGCTGCAAAAGGACATGTATCTCGCCAAAGCCCCGATGACGATTTGCTGTTTCGACATCTCGAATCTCGGCACCACTGATCCGGTGGGATCGATGGTCTTCTTCAAGGCGGCTAAGCCCTTCAAGAGAAACTACCGGCACTTCAAGATCAAGACCGTTTCCGGCCAGGATGACTTCGCGATGATGCGCGAAATCGTCTCGCGCTACTTCACGCGTGTGCTTTCCGGTGAGGCCGATATGCCGGACTTGTGCATCATCGATGGCGGCCGCGGACAACTCAATGCCGCCCTCGAAGCACTTGCTGAACTCGGCATCGACGACTTGCAGATTTGCGGTCTGGCAAAACGGCTGGAGGAAATTGTGCTTCCGGGTGAGAAGCGGAT
>JADJGC010000015.1 GCA_016708315.1 bacterium | reverse complement strand
ATAACACGAATCGTGTTGGTGCAATTGGGATTGATAGCATCGAAAGCCGGGTGCTGTTTGATACGTTCCTGAAGCAGCACACAATCGCGGTGACGCGGCATGTTGGATTTGAAAGCGTCGAGCATCAGTTTGTGAAGAGCGGCGAAATCGAATTCTTGTTCGTCGCCGCTGATGAACTTGTCGCCACGGCGCGAAGTGATGACGGTGATGCCGGTGCCTTTGGCGCCGCCGGCGGGTTTGATAACGAATTCGGTCAGATTGTTGGCGTCGATCACGCGCTTGATATCTTCGACGGAGCGGAAGGATTCTCTATTCGGTGTGTAGCCGAAGTCGGGATCAAAGAGGCCGTAGCTGCGCGGTGTCGGTATGCCGAAGGTACCCATGAATTGCGAGAAGGCGAATTTCTGGAGAATGCCACGCGACGGCAGAGGATTGAGTGTACTGTTGAGGATGCAGGCTTGATTGTAACTCAAGAATCGTTCTTTGTCAGCGAGGGTAAGTTTGGGGTCTGACAAGTGATTGTCGTTGAACTCATAGGGTTCAAGCTGGTTGAGTTTGAACAGATGCCATGCTTCAGAGTATTGCCGGGCGTAACTTACGTTGTAAGTAACGCGAGTCGGCGCGGCGTCTTTCAGTAAGTCGTAGCGAAACTTGAACGGTGTGAAAATGCTCATTGTGTCGGCAAGATTGGCTCAAGGCGGCGATTGCGCAACGGAATTTTCATCTGGGCGAAAAACGGGCGACTTGACACTTCGAGTGCAATACCTATACTACGGACAATATGCCAGCCAATCTCACACCTCCATATAAGAAAGCGGAACAACGATACCGTGAGGCTACTGACGATCAGGAGCGCTTGATCTGTTTGCAAGAGATGCTCAAGATCATCCCCAAGCACAAAGGCACTGAGAAGATACAGGCGGAGATCAAGGCGAAGATTGCCAAAGTTAAAAAGGCGCCGGGACAGAAATCAGGTGGAGCTTCCAAGCAAAAGGCGTTAGACAATCTCCCGCGTGAGGGTGCAGCGCAGATACCGTTGGTGGGACCGCCCAATTGCGGGAAATCGCAGTTTCTGGCTTCGGTCAGCAATGCGCATCCGATCATAGCCGACTATCCGTTTGCGACGCGCGAACCGGTTGCCGGAATGATGGTTTGGGAGAATGTGAAATTCCAGTTGATAGACCTTCCGCCGATTGCAGTGGAATCATACGATGGCTGGATGACATCGATTTTGTTTCGCGCCGATGCAGTGTTTCTGTTTGCCGATCTTTCGACCGATAGTCTGATTGATGATCTTCACGGTGCGTTGAATCTTCTCAAGGAGCATCGGATTAGTTTGTCGGCGCCGGAGCATGAAGTAGACGACGAGGACTACTCACTTGATGAAGTGGTGAAGAAGACCTTCTTAATTGCCAACAAGTGCGACCGCGACGAGGATGATATACGGCTTGGTTTTCTACGCGACGAATTCGGCGAGCGTTTCCCGATATATCGAATCAACTCGGTGAGCAGGGAAGGCATTGCGCTACTTGAGATGGATTTGTACAAGACATTGAAATTATTGCGTGTTTATACAAAGACTCCGGGGCACGAAGCCGACCGCAACGATCCAGTGGTATTGCATATTGGCGCGACGGTAGAAGATGCTGCTTATAGTATCCACAAGGATTTCGCTGAACGTCTGCAGTTTGCCAAGATCTGGGGCGTGGGGAAACATGACGGACAAAGAGTGCATAAGGATTTCGTTCTGGCGGACGGCGATGTGCTCGAATTTCATATCTGAACACCTATTTCGGCTGTCTAATCCTACATAATTTCAGATTTGTGTCACAGGAATGTCAAAGTGAGGGTGATTGACGAATTCTGTTTGCGCGGTATGGTCATCGATTGTATCATCGACCGAACTCAGCCACGTAAGGAGAATGGAAATGAAACAACTTATCTTAATCATATTGTCAGTCTTCGCCTTTGCCGCCTTCATTGATTTCATTGAAAACGAAGCGTCAACCAAGGAAGCTTCCGCCGCAGTTGGCGCAGATACTTCTTCATGGATTGCCAAAGAGCGGCACTTGGCGAATGTCAAGCAACTGACGTTTGGCGCAGAGAATGCAGAAGCGTACTTCTCGTACGACGGCAAGCAGTTGATATTCCAGTCCTCGGCTGAGCCATACGCCTGCGACCAGATTTATGTGATGAATTCGGATGGCTCCGGACGGAAGTTGGTGTCAACCGGCAAGGGGCGCACGACTTGTTCATTTATACAGCCGGATGGAAAACGGATAATTTATGCTTCAACACATGAAGCCGATTCGACTTGTCCGCCATCGCCGGATTACAGCTTGGGATATGTGTGGGCGCTGTATCCGGGATTCGAAGTCTATTCTGCGAATCCGGACGGCGGTGATTTGAAGAACATCAGCAATTCGCCGCGTTACGATGCTGAAGCTGTTTACTCTCCGGACGGCAAGAAGATTGTGTTTACCTCGCTGCGTTCGGGTGATCTTGAGATTTACACGATGAACCCGGACGGATCGGGACTTAAGCAGTTGACTAATGAAATGGGATATGACGGTGGGCCATTCTTCTCATATGATGGAAAGCAGATCATTTATCGCGCTTCAAGGCCAAAGACCTCCAAGGATTCTACAGACTATACAGAGTTGCTTGCCAAGGATATGATTCGACCATCGGAGCTGGAAATCTGGATAATGAATGCCGATGGTTCGAACAAGAGACAGATCACAAAGCTGGGAAAGGCGAATTTTGCGCCATACCTGCATCCGGACGGCAAGCGGTTGGTCTTCTGCACTAACCATCAGGGAAATCCGCGCGAATTTGATGTTTTCATGATCAATGTCGACGGTACCGGACTGGAGCAGATCACATTCAATCCTTCATTTGACGGATTTCCGATGTGGACTCACGATGGGAAGAAGTTCGTATTCTGCTCTAACCGCTTCAATGCCAAAGAAGGCGAGACCAACGTGTTTATCGCCGACTGGATCGATTAGGGTACATCTCGTAGTTCGGGCAAGGCAAAGGCCTTGCCCGATTAGCCTTCGCTAACCTCACCCCGAATTGCCGCAAGTAATCGTTGACGCTGCCTGTCAAATTGATGTAAATGGGGGATGATTTTCTGTCCCGTTGGTTGATTGGAGCGTATAAGACTCGTATGAAAAAGCTACTCATTATAAGTGTCATCATCGTTGCTGTGGCTGCTGGAGGCTATTTCTTGTTCTGGTCCGGCGGCGGGAAGGAAACCGCGCTTGCTGTCCAGAGCAAGATCGTGATGCCGACTCGCGGAGATCTGCGCGTTGCGATCAATTCTACAGGCAAGGTTGAACCGGTTAAGACGGTTGAAGTCAAGTCGAAGGCATCGGGCGAAATCATCCACCTTGGTTTCGAAGAAGGCGACTATGTCAAACAAGGCGATTTGCTCTGCAAGATAGATCCCGAATTGGTCAAGTTTGAGTATGACAAGGCTGTGGCTGACTTGGCAGTGGCCAAGGTGTCGCTTCAGACGACAGAGCGCGAGGTTGCGCGCCAGAAAGAGATGTTTGAAAAGCAATTGGTTTCCGAAGCCGAAATGGAAAGCAAGCAGTTAACGCTTGAGCAGGCGCGTGCTTCTTTGGTAAGAGCCGAAGCCAGCGTTTCGAATGCCAAGAAGAGTCTCGATGATACGGTAGTTCGCGCTCCGATTAGCGGGTTGATTGTTCTCTGCAATGTGGAAGTCGGGAATATCATCGCTTCCGGGATTTCCAATGTGTCCGGCGGTACTGCGCTGATGCAGATTGCGCAGGTCGATTCGGTGTTTATCGTAGCGCAAGTGGATGAAACGGATATTGGCAAGGTCGAATTAGGTCAGCCGGTCGAAGTCGAAGCTGACGCATTCCCGGATCAGAGCTTCAAGGGTGAGGTGTTGAAGATCGCGCCGATGGCACAGGTCCAGCAAAATGTGACCATATTTGAAGTCACGACCAAGGTAGACAATGCCGAGCGCAAATTGAAATCAGGGATGAACGCTAATATAGAGATAATTACTGCCTTTGCTGAAAATGCGTTGCTGATCCCGAATGCAGCCGTCAAAGATCCCAAGAAGATGGGAATGGGCGGAGAGATGATCGGCGGCCAACGTGGCGGTCCCGGCGGCGGTGGAGGACGCAATCCAGGCGGTGAGCCCGGAAATGCTGCTCCGAAAGCCGGCAATCCGGAAAAGGCTGCACGATTTGGCGAGAAGTTTCAGGACAAAGAATATCCGGCAAAGGACACGAAGATTGCGTTTGTGGTCGAGAACGGCCAACAAAATCCACGCCGGATTGTTGTCGGTGCAAGTAATCTCGACTTCACCGAAGTTCTCGAGGGACTATCTGAAGCAGATAGTGTAGATGCGACTCCGGTGTCACAGATGATGAAGGATCGCGAAGCTTGGCGGCAACGAATGGGGCAAATGTCGGGAATGCCGGGAATGCGGACACAGGGCGGTGGAGGACGACGTTAGGTCAACGAAATCAAGTTTTGCAGAGTTTTGATCGGCGGACACGATAGGTTCGCCGATTTGTTTTGATAGTTTAGCGTTGCCGCGACTTCTGGTCTTGAACGATCACCTTGGCGAGTTCGTTGGCGATGAACTCGGCGCCTTTAGCGTTGTAGTGAATGAAGTCCTTTTTGGGATCGTCCCAGAATTCGGGGTGCTCAACGAACATTGCGGCGGCGTCTACTGCCGGAACGTTCATCTCCTCGGCGGTAAAAATACCAATCTGACAATACAGCATGTGGTAGACCTCCATCGGAGTATCAACGCCGGGTTCGATGTCGGGAATCGGCGCGGTAAGAATGATTGGCCGGATGTTCTGGCTAAGGCAATAGTTGATCATCGAGCGAAGATTGTCGCGGTAATCATCCAACGAGACGCGATAAGTGGGAGATTCTCTGTTGTAAGTGTACTCGCGCGATTTTTCGGATTTGGATAGAAGCAGATACTTGGTGGCGCGATAGAGATAGCTTTCGGAAGCCGCGTTCTGAATATCGAGCACCCATTGCGGCGGCGACTGCTGTTTTTTGTCTTCGATGTCGAATCCTGCCGCCCAGTGATCGTTCCAACCATAACATATTGTGACATAACTCGGTTTGAGGATTGGAATAACCTCCTGCATGAATTTCCAGCCTTGGAATGATGAGTATCCCGGTATGCCGCAGTTGAAAACATCGACCTTAGTCTGCAAGACGTCTTGATTGAGTATCCGCTCAAGCTGTTCAGGGGTAAGTGTCCGATTCATTCAACCGCCAACCGAATGTGCAGGAGTTGCCGAAAGTCGCCACACGTACTTGGGTTGAAGCTGTATCAATCACCGGTTCATCTCCGCGCAGACCAAGCGAGTTGGTGCGGTATGAGCCTTCAACGAGGAACTCGGTGCCATCCTGAATATTGGGACGCATCCGCCAGAAGAGCTTGGCGTCTTTTTTGAAGTAGTCGGGATATTCGAAAATGCGAACTAAGAGAAAGAAAGGGCTGTCTACGCGAGGTGTGACGTTGAGAAGTCGCAACGAACCTTCAAGCGCTCCCAGGACGCTGACAATGATGATCAGACTGAAAAGGGAGTACTTGAGGAATCGCGCCAAGGTGTGCGATCTCCTTAAATACGGCCGATGCCGTTAGGGATCAAGACTGTGATGATTGCCAGCACAACTCCCGATGCGAGAAGTAACTGGACGCGCCGGCTGACAAGATCCTCAGCGGATTCGCCTTTGAAAATCTGTTTGCGAAGGATCAATATTACAGCCAACCAGAAGATTACGAGCAAAGCAGATGCAGTGTCGCTGAGATTACTTCCAACTGGAAGGCCGCTCCAGGCTTGACCGCTGGTAGCAAGGCCGACCTTGGTGCCGAGCAGAAACACACCTACCAGAACGAGCAACGTACCAATAAATGACAACCTTCCGGCTCGGGTGATAGCGCCAAGGTCTTTGGGATAAGCCATGGAGGAAAAGAAGGCAAGAAGCATGAGCAGGAGTGCAGCAAACATCACGGCTAGACGGGCAATGGTGATATTGCGCGGCGGTGTGCCTTTAAAGAGAACGCTGAGTACTTTCGCCGAATTTGTGGAATGTTCTGCCGGGATGGTTGCCAAGACGGTGTCCGTCATAGTAGAGTCCTTGGGCGCCACCAACTGAATGTAGTACTCGAATCTTTTTCCGGTACCTTGATTGAGCAGATCGCGACGATAAACCAAACCTTCCCCCGGAACGGTCAGCATTGGAGCGCGCCGGAAGGCAGTATCGGCCAGGCTGTTTGCCGGTCGGAGATAGACAAAGATGGTCGAGCTATCGGGGAGCAAACCGCCGTCGACTTTGACGTCAAGACGTGCGGGAGCTAACTCACCCTTCGTGAACTCGGGGGCTGAGTGGGTTAGTGTCAATCCATCGAACGATGCTGTGTAGTCGGTTGGGTCAATTTCCTGACGGGAGAGTGACATCGACACAAACAGGACTGCCAAAGTGATTCCGAGGGCTATTATGATGTCGCCGATTTTCATGATCTGCTTCTGCCAAGTGCCTTAGAACAACGAGTAAATGAACGGTGCAAACGCGCTGCTTTCGGTCAACACTATAAAGACTGACAGGAGCAAAACCAATATAAAGAACGGCAGGAGCCAGTATCGTTTGCGGTGGCGGACAAAGCGGACAAACTCCGCAACCAGCGAGGCGTTGTCATCGAGGTTCTCTTTGAAGCTCATGCAATAATGATACAGATGCCGACGACCATAAGGTAGAAAAAACTGAGAATTGAAGTCAGGATCGACCGGTAGAAAGTTTCTTGAAGCGAGGCGCCAACCGTTGTTGAATATCATTCGTTCTTATCGTAAGTTGGATCGGTTAGTATAAACGCAAGAGATCAGGAAAGGAACGATATGGATAACAAGGCACTTGTCGCGATTCTGATGGGAAGTGACTCCGACCTACCGGTAATGAAAGGTGCTGCAGAGGCGCTTGATAAGTTCGGAATTGGCTATGAAATGCGGGTACTCTCTGCCCATCGCACGCCGGTTGAAGCGGCACAATATGCGCAGGAAGCGCGCAAACGCGGCATTCGCGTTATCATCGCCGGAGCCGGGGCTGCAGCGCATCTTGCCGGAGCGATGGCGGCGCAAAGTGTTCTTCCGGTAATCGGTGTACCGATTTCGACACCGCCGCTGAATGGGATGGATTCGCTTTTGGCGACTGTTCAAATGCCCAAAGGCATTCCGGTTGCGACTGTAGCGATCAGCAACGCGTTTAACGCCGGATTATTGGCTGTTCAGATTATCGGTGCTGGAGTACCGGATATTAGCGAGAAGCTTCTCGACAAGATGACTGCTTATAAGCAGGAACTCCGCGAAGCCGCACTTGCCAAGAAGGTGTAGATACAGCGCAAGAGCATATCGGCGAAGCAGGGAAAACAACCATTCTGCTTGCATAAACCAGGGGCTGAGCACTAATCGTTGTCAATTCGTTTTAACCGGCTAAATTCTTCACCGTTGCCGGCAGACAATCTTCTTGCCGAACTGGAACTCAAGTCAATGGTCGAGGTTTAAAAAATCGATGGACAAATATGTGATTGAAGGAGGCAAGCCGCTTAAAGGACGCATCCAGACGATGCGATCCAAAAATGCGACCTTGCCAATTCTTGCAGCGGCTCTGTTGCCAAAATCCGGAACGACGACGATCAACCATGTCCCGGAGCTACGCGACATCGATATCATGTTACGCGTATTGCGCGAACTTGGCGCCGAAGTGAGCTGGGATCGAGCCGCCAAGTCAGTCAAGATCAATGCTGCGAATCTGAATAAAGAAGAAGCGCCGTACGATCTCGTGAGCAAGATGCGGGCATCGTTTCTGGTACTTGGCTCGCTCATTTCGCGTCTCGGGCGCGCAAGGGTATCGTTGCCCGGCGGTTGTTCACTTGGGCAACGTCCGGTGAATCTTCATTTGAAGGGATTTGCCCAGCTTGGGGTGACGATAAGTGAAGAGTCGGGCTATGTTATTGCCAGCGGGTCAGTTAAGGGCGGAGAGGTCTATTTTGACCGGCCATCGCATACCGGCACAGAGAATATTATGATTGGGGCGGCAATTTCTAAGGGTGTAACCCGTATTATCAATGCGGCCTGTGATCCGGAAGTAATTGACGTCGCCAATTTCCTTAACAAGATGGGCGCCGACATTCAAGGTGCAGGCACAACGGTAATCACTATTCAAGGTGTAGATTCTCTCCAACCGACGACTTACGAGCCGATGGCCGATCGACTCGAATCAGGCACTTTTCTTTGCATGGCGGCTGGAACCGGCGGGGAACTGACGGTGGACGACGCTATTGCAGACGACTTAGAGCTGGTGTTACTCAAACTCCGCGAAATGGGATGTGAACTGGACGTCAATGGCCGTGCTGTTACGATCCGATCCGACGGACGCTTGCGTGCGACCGATTTCGTGACATTCCCGTATCCGGGTTTTCCAACCGATTTACAGGCGTGCTTTGTTGCGCTTAGTGCGCAGGCGCAGGGGATTTCGCACATGCGCGAAACTGTGTTTGACGACCGATTTAGTCATTGTATGGAATTGATGCGGCTGGGAGCGAAAATTACGATACACGGCGATGTAGCGACAATTGAGGGAGTCCAGCGATTAAACGGAGCCACGGTTATGGCGTCTGATATACGAGCGGGAGCCGGTTTAGTAACCGCCTGTCTTATCGCTGAAGGGACCAGCGAAGTCAGACGAATATATCATATAGAACGAGGCTACGACGCTTTGGATGACCGACTGAGGTCAGTTGGAGCCGTGATCCAGAAAGTCCCTGAATAATACCCCAAGGCAGGACTGAAGAAAGGTGATATCGACTATGATGAGACGCCTCTTACCGCTTGCGGCGGCGATCTTGCTGCTCAGCGTACCGTTGCTGGCACAGGAAGAGTATTTCGGCAAGAATAAGGTTCAATATAAGAACTTTACCTGGAGCTATATTCAGTCGCCGAATTTTGACATCTACTTCTATGAAGAGCAGTACGATGTCGCCAAGTTCGCTATCACCGAGCTTGAATCTTCATACGTTACGATTTCGACGGAGCTGGATTATCGCCTCAAGGGACGCATTCCGGTCTTCATCTATAATTCTCCTAACGAATTCCAACAGACCAACGTGATTCCGGACATTCTTCCCGAAGGTGTTGGCGGGTTTACTGAATCGTTTAAGAATCGTGTTGTGGTACCATACAACGGGTCATACGAAGACCTGCGCCACGTACTTCATCACGAGTTAACCCATGCGGTCATATTCGATTTGATTTATGGCAATGTCTTCGGTTCGCTGTTGTCGCGGCAGTATCTGTTCAGGCTACCACTATGGTACTCTGAAGGCTACGCCGAGTATTCTTCGCGGTATGGCTGGGACTATTTTGCCGACATGATTATGCGCGATGCGACAATCCACGATTATGTTGCGCCAGTAGACTATGTGGGCGGATATCTCGCTTACAAACAGGGGCAGGCTGCAATCAAATTCCTGGCTGAAACATACGGCGAAGAGAAAATACCGGATATCATCAACAAGGGTCGCCGCACCTTGAGTCTATCCAAGGCGATGAAGTCTTCAATCGGCCTGACCACCATGGAATTCGACGAGAAATTCCAGATGTACTTAAAGAAAGTCTATTGGCCGGAAATAGCCGTACGCGACGAGCCTGCGAGAGTGGGCAAGAAGTTGACCGACCATGAAAAAGACGGCTCATATTTCAATGAGAAGCCGGTCTATTCACCAGACGGCGAAATGATAGCTTTCTATTCTGACCGATCCGATTTCACGCAGATATACTTGATGAGCGCTGTAGACGGAAAGATTTTGAAGAATCTGGTCAAGGGCGAGCGTTCGGGTGATCTTGGAATCACTCCATTCGTTTGTATCGGGACTATCGTGGTCTTGGGACGGCAAGTTCATTGCTTTTGCAGCCAAGTCTGGCGGCAAAGATGCATTGATGATTTACAATGTGGAAAAGCGGAAGATTGTTGATCGGATCAAGCCCGGCTTCGGCGCAATCATGGGACCGTGCTGGACCCCTGACGGACAGTTGATATTTACCGGTGTCAGTGGTGGCAAGGCAGATCTCTATATTACTGACATAAAAGAAAAACGTCCGCGCAAGTTGACTGATGATACTTTTGATGACAAGGATGCAGTCATTACAGCAGACGGAAAGAAATTGGCGTTTGCCTCTGATCGGCCGGTGCACTCAGGCGGTACAGGTCGTTACAAGTATGGGAACTATAATATCTTTGTCATGGACGTTGCGTCGGGAGCGATCATCGACACGGTGACACGCGAAGATGGCATCTGTCGTTATCCGACTTGGTCGCCGGACGGAAGGAAAATCTGCTACGTTTCGAACCTGAATGGAATCGACAATCTCTATGTTGAGGACTTTTCAGATGCGGCACCGGCATTTCCCATTACGAACGTGCTTACCGGAATCAGTTCGCCATCGTGGTCGCCTAAGGGAGAGCATATCGTTTTCCAGGCATTCTACAAGGCTGGATACGACCTGTATCTGATGAAGGAAATCAAACCAGTCACAGAAAATGGCGCTCCATTGGTAGCGACCAAGTTCGTTAAGGGCGAGCTCAAAGCCGAGTATGCAGAAGTGGAGACGTCGGAAGGCGACAGCACTTCAACAGGAGACTCAACGGCGGTAGAGGATCTTCCGCTTGAGCCGGACAATACAGATTTCGTATTCACGCCACCTGTTCGCGATACCAAGGTTGCACTGGAAGAGGGGGATACTACCGAAGTGCCGGAGACTCCGGAAGATGACGGACGCGATACAATTTATGCTGTTGGCGCTGATGGGGAGTTCCCGGTTAAGAAGTACAAGGCGAAGTTCTCACCTGATTTCGTCACCGGCGGATTGTCATATGATACATTCTATGGTGTGCGCGGGCAGTCGTTTATTCTGATAACCGATTTCCTCGGCAACCACCAGTTCATCATTGGTACTGACGTTGTAAACTCGATCAATCAATCGAACGTGCAGTTGTATTATGTCAACAGCACACACCGCACTGACTTTGGAGTAGGGCTATTCCACAACAAGAACTACTTCGAGGATAATCGCGACCGGTTGTTCTCGGACCGTACTTATGGTCTAATGGCTTCGGTTTCGCATCCGTTTAGCCTGTTCCGCAGGTTGCAGCTTGATTTTTCGCACTTGTATATTGATCGCACTTATTACGATCCGCGATTCGACACTGAACTCGACCAGTGGGTTTATGACGACCAAAACGAGTCGGCAACGACGGCAGACATAGCGCTGGTTCATGACAACATTCTCTGGGGAATGACCGGACCGATGAATGGCAGCCGTTGGAAGCTGAAATTCGAACGCTCCGTACCGCTGTCAAGCGATTCGAAGGACTACTGGGCAATGGAATTCGACTACCGCAAGTACTGGCACCTTGGCGGACAGTACTCATTCGCGTTCCGCATGGCCGGCGGTTCGACCTTCGGATCGGACAAGAAGACCTACTACCTCGGCGGAAATACGAATAACATCGGATCGTCAAGTGTTGGCGATGATGTGTACTCGGTGGATGGATTCTATTTCTCGAAGGTCATAACTCCACTGCGCGGCTATGACTACTTTGAGTTCCAGGGTTCGAAGTATGGAGTGATGAATTTTGAGTTCCGCTACCCGTTCGTAGATTATCTGGCGCTGCGTTTCCCGCTGCCGCTGGTGTTGGCACGACTTTCGGGTGCGGCATTTATTGATGTCGGTGCGGCCTGGAATCGCAACGAGGAGTTTAAACTCGGATCATCACAGTATGCAGACAAGCTGCTGGGTTTGAAGACCGGTTTCGGGACCGGCGCGCGTGTGAATTTGGGAATATTCCTTTTGCGGTACGATGTTGCCTGGAATTGGGATTTCCTTGTGACCAGCAAGCCGCATCACTACTTCAGCTTTGGAGCAGAATTTTAGTGATTAGGGCTTAAGCATAAGTGAGAAACTTAGGGACCGACTTGCGAGTCGGTCCTTTTTTATGGCTACTGAATTCCAAAAGAGAGATTGACGAAGCCAAAAGCACGGGTAGGCGGGTTGTAACCGGTCTTGAAACAACTCTCGGATGGTCCGCCGTAACGTTCGGCGGTTATGAGCTTTGCATCCGCGCCCATGACTGATGAAGCCAGCATCAAACGATTGCCGCTCTTGTCCGAAAATGTATTGTCGGCGCACTTCTCCCAAAGAAATCTGAGACCAGTCGTCTTACCGCTGTAGTCGCCGCGGTCTGTTGCATATAGGTACAGTTTTACGATTTCGCCCGGTCCGACAAGAGAGGTCGAATCGGGATGCTTGTTGCCTGGGTCCTGATTGTCGGCGATGGCAAGTAGCCGAATGAAAGCCGCGGTGCTCTTTTCGTCATCGGGTTTCAGCAGTGCCGACCTGAATGTGAAGTACTCCCATTGGCCTTTCGTGTGTTGGCCGAGAACTGCTGAGTCAAACACAAGCGCGCCATAGTCGAATTCGATCAAAAGGTTGAATCCGCCAACAACAGCAGTTTTGTCAGTAAGATATAGCGAAATTTCAAATGGAGCACCTGGAACAACGATAGAATCGCCGCGCAATTCAACTGTGCCGAATTTGGAGGGTTGGTCTTGAGCGAGTAGCGTTGCGCCAAGCACCAAGTAGATGAGCAGAAACGACAGAGAAGGCTTCAAATGCATATTGGTTATACGCTCGGGTTTCGCCTTCGGAAGGATATTCTTGCTTGTGCCGGACAATTCCGGGGCGTTACTTGTCGGGATGAAAAGATTCTGGCCAGTGATAGCGGCGCTTGCTGCATTCGCAGTGTACTACTTGACGACTTGTCGAGGCATCTGGATCGGCGATTCAGGCGAATTTGCACTGGCGCTCAAGACATTCGGTATCGCCCACCCGCCGGGTTATCCTCTTTTCACAATTCAAGGTACGTTGTTCGTCCAAGCACTGTCGTTCTTGCGGCCCATATTTGCCGGGGGAATTTATAGCATAACAGTCTCAGCGGCCGCAGTGGGAATTGTGTTCCTGATCATGCGTCGACGGCTGGATGATCTGTCTTCATTTGGATTGGCGCTTTGCTGGGCGTTCACCGCGATTTTCTGGGCAGAGACAAACGGTGTCGAGATATACACCCTGAATGTCCTTTTGATTGTCGCAACGTATCTTGCGCTCGAAAGCGAATGGTCCTACAAGTGGCCACTGACAATTTATCTTTTCGGCCTGTGTCTCTGCAATCATCCATCGTCGCTGGCACTCGTACCGGCGATTTTATACCGGTTCTTTGCAGAAGGCGAGTATCGGCGCACCTCACGTTTCCCATTTTATGTTGGCCTGTTGGCAGTTGCCGGGACCATGTACTTGTATCTCTGGGTGCGTTCGACTCATGACCCGATCTCTGACTGGGGAAATCCGGAAGGACTGAGCGCACTGTGGCAGCATATGTCACTCAAGCAGTATTCCGGCTGGGTACACAACTCGTGGGATAATCTCCTGTTCGCCGTGCAATTGTACTTCAGATCAGTACTGGAGTGCTGGTCGTGGTTGGGATTGATTCTGATACTCTCGGGACTTGGACTCGGCTTCAAGTACAATTTTGCACGAACCATAAACGCACTGACGATTCTCGTTACTTCAATATCGATGGCAGCATTTCATCAAGCGGTAAATCACGAGCCATTCTACTTGCCGCCGCTGTTTGCGTCGCTGTTGCTCATCAGCAACAACTTAGTCGCACTGAAGAGCAAAGCGAGAATTCGCAGTGTTGTATCCTGGGCGATAGTTGGTGCTGCTGCGATACTGCTTGTACTGAATTACCGGGCAAATGACAAGTCTGACTACACGCTGTATGATAACTACTCCCGTCAGCTTCTCGATTCGGCACTGCCAAACAGCACCATCTTTCTCGCGGGAGACATCAACACATTTGGCGCGGAGTATCTTCGTTATGGCGAGGACTACCGCTCAGACCTGACGCTGTATGATCGGTCGATTCGCAAGAGAGCTCTGACGGAACGGGCTTCCGAGCTGGCAGGTTTCAGTACAACCGATCTTTTTGAAGCGCGAACGACTATCATCAGACGAGAGCGTGGAAGACTATACCTGGCAAAGAGCCACTACCAGAACGAGCCGGACTGGTGGGAAGGGTTGGACTCACTATTCAGTTTCGGGATGCTCTATGATACGCGTCCGCCAATCGAGGCATCGAGAGTTGTGCCGAGTTACCCCACGTCCCATGATCCAGGAGACTTGATGTCGCGGGAATTGCTGGTCAATCTTGACTTGATTCGCGGCGAGGAACTGCTTCTGAACGGGGAGAGGGACAAAGCGGAAGAGCAATTCCGAATGGCGCTTAGTCGATACGATATCGAAACAAGAGGCGTACTCTTGAATCAACTGGGGATATACTTCCGCAAGTCGGATGCACTTGAGTTAGCTCTCGAAACGTACAATCGGGCGCTGGAGAAGCCGATATTATCGTCCAATCAACGAGCAGAAATTCGATTCAATATCTCGAATGTCCACAAAGACCGGGCGAATCTGGCGATGGAAAGCAGTGACTATGTTGCGGCAGTCAAGCACTTTGAAGAAGCCGCGAATTATGACGAAAACAACTCGCGGCTCATTCTCAATATCGGCCTCATCTATGCCCAACATCTGAGGGACAACAACAGTGCACGACGATACCTTACGCGCTATCTGGAACTCGAACCGGGAGACCAGCGAGTTCAACAGTTGCTTGGTTCGCTCCGATAGTCTTCTACTTTGACAACATCGCGAACGAAACTCCGACACCAAGGTAGACCTGGAAATACTGCGGGTGGATCTTTTCAGATTGCCCGCCAAGCTGTTGCGGAACTGAAAAGCTCTTGAGGTAGCGTACTCCGCCATCAAGCGCGATGCCGTTGTTAAAATTCAGATCGCACCCAAGGGTTATATCCGTTCCGACGGAGACTTCGGTGTCTTCGTACAATTCCTTTCGAATCTCATCCTCATTGTTGTCGTCCTTTATCACGGCGTCGGTGCGGATGTTGTAAATCGAGAGCGACAGGTTGATTCCAACGTGCGGGCGGATAAAGCCATTCCCGTGGCCGCCGACTTGTCCGCCAAGAAACACGCGGAAAATATTCTGGTCAGTTTGTTGTTCGACATCGTCGCCGATGTAGGGGTCATAGAAAACGATAGTCTTGTTCATTAGATTCGTGATTTCGAATCCACCGGCAAAGGCGAAGATGTTATGAAGCTGTTGCATTGGCGCGACGAAATGAACCCCGCCGCCCCATCCGGCTTTGGAGTAGTCTTTGGCATCGTCGCCATCCGGGACCTGCCGAAGCCCGTAAATGCCGACTTTGCCTCCTGCTTGAAGTGAAGGTGCAGCGAAAATCGTCAACAGGAGCAGTGGTAAGAGAAACCGTGTGAGTTTGGACATATTGTACACTCGCTTGATATTAGTGTTATTTTGTGAAAGAGCCTCGTATTAGCGGACCCTTGCGCTCTGCGGCGACAAGAGGAAGAGGAATGAAAGTGCCGACATTCGCGGATTGACGTTGCGACGAAGTTCCTGCCGGATTGCCTCGATGCGGTCGGAAAGTGCTTCGATTCTGTCGTTATTGCCGATCTGCCGGCTTAGTTCAGCGTATTGCGGTTGATAGTCATAGTTAATCAAACGCGTCGAAGTATCATTCGATTCAGTAGCGGCATCGCCGGTACCGCAGATCAACAGGTCGCGAATAATACTCTGCCAGTGTCGTAGCAGGGCTTCGACTTTTTCTCGCGTACTCAGCCAGGCGCTTTCGCCAGCGCGAAGGTGAATTTCTGTTTGTGAATGCGACAACGCCAAGCTGATCATATCGAACGCCGCCTGGCGCATCTGCATAAAATCACCTTGCATGATAGTATTGATGTCAAAGAGCTGGCCCCGCGCAAATCGGACCATTGCCGTCAGTTGTTCGTCGCGAAGCGAATACTGGTTTTGCATATATTGCGACACAAATTCATCTGTTAGCAAGGGGACATTGACTCGCTGCAATCGTGATATGATGGTTGAAAGCAGAAAGCGAGGCTCGGGCGTTACAACTATCAGGAAGCACTTATCCGGTGGTTCTTCGAGCAGTTTGAGCAGCGAGTCCATTGTACCGGGCAGCATGCGTTCTGCTTCGTAAATGATGCCGACCTTATAAGGCGACAAAGTAGAACGCCGAGCGAGAACTGACTGAAACCGACGAATTGCTTCAATGGGAACGAAGTGCTTGGGGTCGGCGGCTGAAACGGCAAACGGGTTTTGCTGTTTGCCATGGAGGTACGGAAACAGCCAATCCGGCCAGTCCGCTTCATTGGAAGGCAGAGGGAACAGGAACTGAATATCGGGATGCGCGAACTGCTCAAGTTGTTTGCAAGACGCACACTCGCCGCAACCGCGATCCTGTTGCGGAGTGAGGCAGGTAATTCTCATTGCCAATTCAAAAGCAACATTCCATTTGCCGATCCCACGAGGACCGGTAAGAAGAAGCGACGCCGGAAGATTCCCTTCTGCAAATCGCCCCGCCAAGCGGCTATAAAGTAGATCCTGTGGATTCACAATTTGCCCTGTCGATACTTACTAATCTCGCAGCCATTCTGCCGGGTTCATTGGTGTTTTGCCGTCACGGACTTCGAAATGCACTCGATCTCCGGCTGTAACTGCAAAAGACTCGCCGCGAATCACCTGGTCGCCCTCTTTAACAGACAGTTCCCCAAGATTGCCGTAGAGCGAGTAGATTGAACCGCCGTGATCTACGACCACGAAGCGCTCGAGTCCGCGTGCCCAGCCAATATATATGACTTGTCCGGTCAGTGCTGCAACGACTTTTTGTCCGCGCCGCGTGGCGATGCTAATTCCATTGCTTTTGCTGGAGAGACCGGTGCGTTTGTCCTTCTTGGTGCCAAATGTCGTCAAGACATTGCCGTTAACGGGCCAGAAGAATTTGCCTTTCATTTTCTGCGACATCTCCCGTTCGCGTTCCCACAGATAGTCAGAGGTCGAACGCGCTTGCTTTTCAATCTCGGCAAAAACGTCGCCAATAGTGGTAGCATTGCCCTCGATTTTGCCAATCTCCAGAGACAATTCGTGGCTTTCGCTCTTGAGACCGGCGAGAATTCGCTCTCGTTGGAGAAGCGATTCGCGGGAGCGCTGCTCTTCGGCAGTTTGCGCTTCACTCAGTCGTTTCAGTTCCAGTTGCCGCGATTTGAGATTTCCCAGAAGTTGTTCTTTGCCGACAATTGAAGTGTTTAATGTTGTCAGGTTTAGATTGTCGCGTTCGACGAGTTTCCGGAAGTTGAATCTCAGCGAAGATTTTCCGATAAAATCGGCTTCGCTGAATGGCACGTAGACATCGTTGAGGTCGCGAATTATGTAGAGTTTGCGGAGGCGCCGCGAGAGCATCGTCTTCTCTGACGCCGTCAATTCCCGCAGATTGGTGATTGTGTCCGAAGTCGATTGTATCGCTAATGCAGTTTCGTTCGCTTGTTTACGGAGTTGTCGAAGCAGTTGGCTGGACAGCTCTAACTCATGGTCAACGACTTCCAATTGCTTGTAAAGGTCGGCCTGTGAGGTGAGAATTCGTTCCGCATCCTGACGCGCGCGCTCAAGTTGTTGGCGGGTTTGTTCGAGCTTCTCTTGGTTGGGAGTGTCGGCGAGCAAGATCGGAGCAAAGACGAGTGATGCGATTAACGCAAAGCAAAGACACAATCGTGGGGTCATAGCTCGGGACCAACGGCCAGCGCCGCACTTAATAACGCGACCAGCCCGCCGAAGCCAAGCACCGCGAGCATATTCGTGGCGGTGACGAAAGTTATTTGAATCGACCAGCCGGTAACCAACGCAAAACAGCCATATAATGCCAAGAGCGACAGTGCGGCAGCGGCGACGCCCAGAGCAGTCTTGCGGAGCACAAATGGAAGCACCATAATTCGCCAACCAGCGCCGAGTCGTCGAAGCATCGCATAGTATTCATTGCGGAGATTGATGACTCGCTTCATGAACCAGAACATCAGGATCAAGGAGCAGGCTGCTGTGATTATCCGCACGGCCAAGAGCACCTTAGTGGCCGAAGCAAAAGTCTTTTCGTGGGCTTCCAGCCATTCGGAACCATAGTTGACATCTTCAATGAACGGAAACTTGCTGGTACTCATTTTGATGTTCTCAAAATGAGCCAGGGTTGAGTACCTCGGCTCGAATGTAACTTCCACGACGGAAGGAAATGGATTGGGGGCATCGTCCGGCAGGAGGTTGGTTCCAAGGGCAATTTGCATGCTTCGAAAGACCTCTTCACGGTCGCGATAGTTGAATTGACTGAACCCTTCCATAATTTTGACTTGATTGATAAGCAATTGCACTTGTTCGGTTGTCGCCTGTTCGCGCAAGTAGATTTCGAATTTGAGGCGCGAGCGAAGCGATTGCTCATAGTCGTGAAGATTCTGTTCGACCAATGTGGTCATGCCGAAAGGCAATATAATCAAGCTCAGCAACAACAACGCTGCAATTACCGACGTGCGTTTATTTTCCGAATCAGAGTGCGACATTGTACTCGATCTCGCGGTAGTTCGTCGTGTCAGGGTGTATTGGTGACGGTTCAGAATCAGACATTGTCAAAACTGCTGCGCCGTGAGTGGATTGTCTCTGAAGAATCGGAATTGTGATCTGATTGTCAAATTGGTCATTGCGTAATTCGGCAATGATGAGCCGAGGCGACTTGATTAAAGCCTGTGCGAGTGCCGCCATGCGCAATTGAGCAGGTGAGAGAGCAAGCAGTGGTTGGTGCGTTTGGAGTATCAGTTCAAGGTTGTTCAAGATGCTGCGAATCCGGGAGTTTATCTGGCTGGGTGCTACTCCGGCAATTCTCAACGGTAATGCGAGAAATTCACTTACAGTGGCGTCGGATGTTGCCGGATCAATTCGCGAGAGAATCCCGATCTGTTGGAGCAATTGTCTTCGCCGCCACGAGGACATTTTTTGCAGCGGGTAGCCAAGCAGCGTGCCTGAACCGGAAATCACTTTTATCTCTCCTGTAATCAACGGCAGCAAATCTGCCGAGTCGGCTCCGGTTTCGGCAACAATGGTCTTATACTCACCGGCAGACACAGAGAGAGATATCCCTGATGTTGTAGCGTTGAGCCGTTTCTTTCGGCACGATAGATTGTCCAGTCGCAGGACTTCGTCAGTTCGCATAGTAAAACAAGTTAGTATGATTGCCTCCCAATCGCCAATCAGTTTTTGCTTGACTATGAAAGCCTCAATGCGATTAGTAAAAACGGGCTAGTTAGATCGGAGCGATAAATGAAGAAGTTGACTGGAGCTGTTTTTGCTCTGGCACTGCTATTGTTCAGCGGTTGCTCATCGGGGGACAAGGATCCATTGCAATTCGAGGCTTTTACCATTGCTACGGGGGAAGAGATCACCGGATTAGATTTCATCAGCAATTCAGACGGTTGCGCCGTCACTGCGAGCGGCAATATTCTGCGGACCTCTGACGGAGGAAAGTCTTTTCTCGCGGTCGGAAACAGCGGCGGAAAGCGACTGGAGGACATTTACTTCCTTGATGATGAAATCGGACTGGTTTGCGGCGAGAAAGGCGCGCTATTGCGCTCCATCGATGGTGGCGCCACTTGGACTACGCTAACAGCCGATTCAGCCTGGGACTTGGTCAGTATTGGATTTCCGGGTGATGAAGTTGGGCTCATTGTCGGGAACTACAATATGGGCGAGTTCGCAGGAATGGGAGTTATCGGTAGGTCGACGGATAAAGGGCTGATCTGGAATTTTGCCAAGACTGAATACGCACAGCTGCATTACATTGATGTCGTGCCACATGAACATGCATGGGTTTTGGGGCGAGAGGCACTTGTATACACAACAGACGGCGGTCAGGTGTGGGAGCATGCTGCCAGCAGAATCCCGGGAATCAATGCACTATTATTCATGGATATCCAGCGAGGCTGGGAGGTAGGCGACAACGGGTTACTGCGGTACTCTTCAGACGGAGGATGGTCGTGGCAGGACAAGCTTAAGATGACAGACGAATCTTTGACTTGTCTGGCCATCCCGGAACCAGATATCGTCTATATCGCCGGGAATAATTTCCTGGCAGTGTCGGTCAATCATGGGCGGAACTGGGTGATGGACACGGTAAGTCACAAATTCCGATTCATTGACATCGATGCCGTCGACCACGTCGTTTTTGCAGCCGGTAGCGGCGGGCAACTGATCAAACTGAAGTATTAGAGAAGCTGGAAACTGATCAGCTAATGCCGATCAGTTCCACCTCGAAGATCAATGTCGCATCTGGTGGAATGACGTTCCCGGCGCCTTGACGTCCATAGCCTAATTCAGCCGGAATTATCAGTTTTCTGGTCCCGCCGATTTTCATCGAAGCGACGCCTTCATCCCAACCCTTAATCACTCGTCCCTTGCCGATAGGAAATTCGAATGTCTGACCGCGATCCTTGGAGCTGTCGAACTTCTTGCCGTTTTCGAGCCAGCCGGTGTAATGGACCTCGACCAGCTGGCCGGTCTTTGGAGATGCGCCGGTACCTTCTTTGATTTCGACGAACTTCAGCCCGCTGGGCAGTGTGATCGCGTTTTCTTCTGTCATGATTCTCTTTCTCCCAAACAATCCCATAATTTCATCTTTATCCGACCAGAAACTCATTTGGTCTCTGGTAGTAGCTGCACTCTATCGAATCTACCGAATCCCCAGCAGTTCAACTTCGAAAACGATTGTCGCATTAGGCGGTACACCGGCCGGGTGACCTTTATCAGCGTATGCGAGTTCTGCGGGAATAATGAACTTGCGGGTCCCGCCAATCTTCATTGATGAAATGCCTTCATCCCAACCTTTAATAACTTGACCAACGCCAATTGCGAATTCAAACGGCGCACCATTGGTTCTCGAACTGCTAAAGATCTTGCCGTCGAGAAGGGTGCCAACATAATGAACCGTAACCCTCTGTCCCTTTTGCGGACTGCCGCCGGTGCCGGGCTTGATTTCAATGTATTTCAAGCCGCTGGTGGTGACAATGGTGTCGCCAGCCATGAGGAGGGTTGGTCTCCCCTTGTTAGAAACTTTTGCCGGTTCCGGTTTGATAATTTTCGGTTCGGCTGCCTGGCTGGAGTCTGCCTTTTTCTCTGCCTGTGCTGCAACTGATACTATCAATGCAAGCGCAGTCGTGAACAGTAGAATACGATTAAGCAAGAAACGCATCAAAATCCTCCATTTGGCAAATCTAACGGTAACGCAGTTACTACGAGTTTATACAAATCTGGGCGGTAAATCAATTCATGAATGACGGAGATTGTCTGAATCTTCTACGGAGCGACCGACTGCTGCCTGTTTCGAAGCATTAGCTGCAAGTTGAGCGCATCCTTGTCGGCAGGGTTTTCTTGGAGTGCGGATTCGAGGTAGCCTTGGGCGGTTTCGAGCTGACCCAATTCAAATGCTGAATGCGCGGCCCAGAAGTTGAACTTGTCCATTGGCATTCCCGACTTTAACACAGTTTGAAAGTAAGAAAGGGCGCGCTCGTAGTCTCTGCGATCGTAGTAAATGCGCGCGAGTACAGACTTTGTCTGAATCGCGTCAGGAGCGAGTTCCTCGGCGCGATGAAGCACGGCCAAAGCCTGCTCCAATTGACCGCTCTTGACATAAAGGCTGCCCAGCAATTGGAACGCCGTCGCGTTGTCGTCGGCGATTTTGATCGCTTCCCGCAACTGGTCGACTGCTTCAGGATAGCGTTCCTGAGTCGCCAAGGCGCCGCCAAGCAAAGCATGGTACATGGAACGGTTTTGTCGGCTCGAGATTTCGAATGGCGGGTTGAGAGCAAAAACCAGCAAGGCAAGAGCGGCGCTATAGGCAGCCACGCGGCGCCACGATTTTGAACGGATCCAATTGTATAGCTCAATGCCGCAGAATACCGCGATTATAATCATGATCGGTAGAAATGGCTGTCGAAACCGCGAACTTACGAAAAAGAGCGCGATAGTTGCGGCTTGGGATGCAACGAAGAATAATAGTAACCAGCGCTTGTCTCGTTGTATTAGTAGCATCACTGAGCCAACCAGAAAGAGCGGGGCTACAATACCAAATGGGAAGTTGATCCCTTTTTGCCAAATAGAGAGTGCGTAGAGCTGTGAGTACTCCCGAGGCGCCAGTGGATTGGTGTTGTTGAATAGCTCTTCGCCGCAGAATAAGTAATACGACTTTCTTACGAATAACCCGATAGCATCGGCCGGATGCGAAGTCACGAATTGCATGCCTTGATCGAACCAATAGTCCGAGACTTCGGCAGAGGTCAGTTCGCGGCGGAGCTTTGTCTTTGCGATAAACTGCGAAGCTGACCAGATGTGGTCCTCGTAGCGATTCAAGGGCGTTTGTCCGAACGGGAATGAGACAGTCTGTCCGTCTGCATTTTGATTGTTGCCAATGAAGAAATTGGCGCCGCCCTGTGAAGATATCATCACCAAATCGGGCTCAATCATGTAGTTGCGTATCGTGACCGGCAGAATGACTATTGCCATTGGAACAACTACCCAAATCATCTTGGTCGCGATACTCTTCCAATTTTGTTTTCTCTCCAATAGCCACAACCACAGTGGAAGAACCAACACATAAGAGAGTATCGTGGGTCGACTCAGAGCTGCCAGGCCAAGTACGATTCCTGCTATGGCGAGAGCAACGTTGGTGCGATTTTTTTGATACCGACTGAGGCAATACACAGCGGCTGTGAAGGTGAAGACTTCAAGGGCTGTTGGCATAAGCGAAAGCTCGAAGAAATACAACGTCGGATAGAGAGCAGTGCATATTCCGGCGATTCGCGCTACTCGGCGACCAAAGTGGATATTCGCGATTAAGTATGTAAGTACAACGGTGCCGATACCGAGCAATGCGTGGAAGACTTGAATTGCCGCACTCTCAAGCCCGAAGAGCTTGTAAGTGATAGCGAGAATGTATGGAAACAATGGCGCCCGGAAGAACACTTCGCTACCCCAGAAGTTCGAATTGGCAATCTCAGCCGCCAGAAGATGATAAACTCTGGAATCGAGGAATAGCAGACCGCGGAATGGGTCATCAGTCGTCTGCAAAGCAAAAACGATCCGCACACACGCCGCAAGAGCGATTATACCAAGCAGCCAGTACGTGTCAGTCTTAGAGGCACTGGTTTCAGGGACAGTATTGCGTTTGTTTTTTGAGCTCTTCAATCTTTTGTCCGGTGTTATCTTTGCCTCAAGGCATATTCATCTGCCTACAGTATAAGGGATTATAGAATTTTGGGGAGGATGATTGTTTGTGAGCCGTCAGAATTTTAGCAACAGATTCTCAGCGCAGAAACCTGGACCGAGAGCAGACATCAAGCCGAGTTTTCCGGTGCCAAGATCGAATCTGCGCAAGTGCTCTTCCAAGACGAAAAGTACGGAAACTGCAGACATGTTTCCGTAGCGACGAAGGACGTCACGACAAACATCCAATGCACCGTTTTCGGTTTGAAGCGCCTTTTCATAGGCCTCGATCACCTTGGCGCCGCCGGGATGGAATATCAGATAGTCAATGTCAGCGAAATCCAAAGAATGGTCCTGTAAGAATGATTCGATGTTCTGTCGCGCCTTGGTTTCGACAATGTGGGGGATGCTTTGACTGAAGACTACCTGCAATCCGGAGTTCATCAGATTCCAACCCATGATGTCGAGCGAATCTGGCCAGAAGGTCGAGCGAGTGCCGACTATCTCGACTCCGGGTGCTGATACTTCGTCGCCGGTCAGAAGGACCGCCGAGGCGCCCTCGCCAAACAGCGCAGTTGCGACGAAGTTGCTGCGGCTATAATCGTTTTGTTGGAATGTCAGTCCGCAGAGTTCAACCGCGACCAAGAGGACCCTCTCGCGAGGATGTCCGAGCAGATAGTGATAGGCTTGCGAGATACCGGCAGCTCCACCGGCGCAACCAAGTCCCCAGACCGGCGTTCGGCGAATGTCGCTGCGCATTCCCAGTAGATTAATGAGACGGGCATCAATCGAGGGTGTCGCCAACCCGGTGGTAGAGACAAAGATGATGTAATCGACGTCCTTGGGCGTAATGCCGGCGGCTTCGAGACATCGGGTGGAGCAGTCGACGCCGAGCGCATTGCAGGAATCGATATAGACTTGATTTTTGTCCTCGAAGCTCTTTTCTTCGCGGTACCAGTCGATTGGAACGGAAAAATAGCGCTCGTCAATCTCGGCGTTTTTGAATACTTCGAGCAGTTTATCAATTGGCAGGGAAGAGCCGGTGAATCGTGCTTTCACGAATTCGCGAATTTGACTTTGTGTGAGACGATGCGGCGGGAGGGCGCAACCGACAGATTGAATTTTTGGCATAGTTCTAAGATTCTTCCTCTGATGTTGTACGTACAACTCTCAGAGTTCGCGTGATGAATCGACTTTTCGGCACCAATGCAAGAGGATTGCGTCAAAGTCATTAATCGATTAACATCTGAACCATAATCAATCAAAATAGGAGAGTTATGACGAAACGAGAACTGAAGTATCCATCCGGTTATGATGCGAAATCGCAATCCACAATATCGCTTTTCGCGGCACAACTTGATGATCAGCTTTTATTGCTCAAGGAGTCTGTTGCCAAGCTAACAGTGCCGCAGCTAGAGTGGCAGCCCCAGAGGGGTATGAACACAATCGGCATGTTACTTGCCCATCTGGCGGTAGTTGAAGTGTTCTGGATCAATGTCGCTTCCAAGGAGATTCCGTCGGAACCGGATGGAGATGAAATCGAACTCAAGATAATCGGAATCAGAATGGACGATGATGGACTGCCTATCCCGCCGGACGGTCTTCATCCGGCTACACTATCCGGTAAGTCGGTTGAGGAATACTTTACCATGCTCGACAAAGCCCGAGCGGCTATTCACGAAGAGATGCAGACGTGGCGCGACTCCGAGTTGGAGGGCACTTTCACTCGTAAGCGCGGCGACAAGGAGATTCAGATTACGCGCTCGTGGACTCTGTATCATTTGGTCGAGCATTTTGCCGGACATTTTGGGCAGATACTGCTATTGAAGCACATGATGCGCAGTGCCGGTGTTCTTGAAACGCAAGCCAAAGACTGAGTAGTGTTGTGCGACGTCGAAACCTGTGATTGTTGTTGCATCTGACATTCGCAATATGAATCGTTAGTTATGGTTGATGGGGAGTTCGTTCGTACCGGCACGAAATGTGGTCTTCGCCGTGTCCGCGATAAAGACGCTGAGCCTTTCTATCGCTGGTATTGCGACGGTCGCGTTCAGGTACACTTAGCGAATCCCTGGTGGAACCCCAAGATCGACTTTGATGCTTACCGGCTTTTCCGGTTTTCATTGTATCTCGTACCCAGCGAGTTCAGCGGCGTCTTGACAATATGTACTTTGGAAGGCCAGCCGATTGGATTGGTCAATTACTTCGATATCGATGACGAGAACCATGCCTGCGAGGTTGGCATCATAATCGGCGAGGTCGATCTATGGCGCCACGGTTATGCATTGGAATCTCTCCGTTTACTGCTTGATTATCTGGCAGGTGAGCACGAAATACGCGTCGTGCAAGCGCGGATTCTGAAAGAAAATGTGGCTTCACAGGAGTTGTTCACAAGAGCCGGATTCGTAATGACCGGCACGAGCAGCGAGCAGGATTTCGAATTCTTTGATTATCAGTATTCGGTTATCTAAACCAGACAGCAGGACTATTTAAAGACGGTGTTAAGCAACGTCGTGACCTGTTTTCCCTGTAGGTCCAAGACCTGCCTTTTCAGGCGCAGTCGTTCTATTGCGACAGAAGCCTGACTGATGAGGCTGGCGATAGACAAGAGCCGGTCGTCATCGACCGGTTCGGCTGGATCAGGATTGTTGATCACCATGACGATTTCGACGTCTTCACCAATCACCATCGGCAGAGTCGCAAAAGCGCAGCAACCGATTTGAACGCGCTCTTCTTCCAAAAAAGTGTCTTTGTAGAGATCTGAAGTTGAATCAAGAATGTTCTGGATGGCACATTCTGCGACTGTTCTTCCAATTACGCCTTCGCCAAGCGGAAGAATCATGTCGTATACGGCCTGTTGAGAATTCACACCAAAACCGAGAATACCGCGCGCTACTTTGGCTTCGCGATCGATGCCCAGAAGAATCGCGCGACCGATGCCCATTCCCCGGAAAACCTCTTCGAGAGTCGTCTGGAAGATTTCGTCCTCGCTGGTAGCTTGTCGAATTGCTTCGCCGGCTTCCTTGATTATCGCCAGTTCGCGATTGCGTTCATTTAGCTGCTGGACCAATTCAGCCGATTCGTGGTCGATGTTGCGGCTGACGATTTCGGTGCGGTTGGAATCCGGCGGCTTAAGCGAGATTTCGAGTTCGTTGGCGATTTCCGGTATAACTCCCGGCGCGATTTCGAGGATTTTGGTCACCATCTCTTCCGTCGTGCCCGCCAAGTCGGATGCGGATTTGCAGAGCTGGCGGCGCCTGTCTTCATCGGTCTGGAAGATCACGTCAAATGCCATATCGCTTAGATAGATGTAGTCAACCAGCGGGTTGTTGCTTCTTTGACGCGAGGGCAGTCCGCGTCGATGGTGCTCCATTATCGGTTTTGCCAACAATGGCGGTAGATTCCATCTGCGTGCAAGCCAGCCGCCGACCTCGCAGTGGTCGATGGCGAAGACCGACTTCTCGGCAGCAATCTGCTCTTCACCGCGCTCGATTTTTTTCATGACGATATCATATTCTTCGGGGAAAGCGACAGCCAAGATGGCGACGCCGATATTGTGCATGAACCCGGCAATGAAAGCCTCTTCGGGGGTTTTGTAGTGCGATGCCGAAGCAAAGAGCTTCGCTATGACACCGGTCGACAGAGAGTGGCTCCAAAAACGGCGGAAGTCAAATTTGTGATGCGAGAACTTGCCCATTGCATCGAAGAGCGCCAGCGAGATCACTACATTCTGGACCGTCCGGAATCCCATCAGGGTGATCGCCTGAGTGATGGTCGATACCCGGCTGGCATATTCGGCGTAAAAGGCTGAGTTGGCGATCTTGAGAATCTTGGAAGTTAAGGAATGATCGGAGAGAATGATATTCGCGAGGTCCGCAACGGACGAGCGCGGGTTTTCCGAAATCTCCCGCACACGGATGATGATTTGCGGAATTGACGGCATCCCCTCAAATTCTTCGATACGCCTCAGCGTCTCGTGTCTTCCGATCAGCGTCACTTAATTGTCCTCAAATAGATGTTTCTCTTCTTCAAAGCGGCTCTTTAGGTCTTCGGTCATGGCTTGAATGGTTTCGGAGTCCATCGCATATTGCTCTGCGAATGGATGGCGTGCGAGGCAATCAACTGCCGGTTCGGCAAACCCTCCGGAGATCTGTTTCGAGAGTTGGTTGCTAAATCCCACTACGTCTCCGATACTGGCAGATTCGGAATCAGATTGATTTCGCATCTCGTGGTGATATTGGACACCATCAATCAGTTCTTTAGGGAAGTTCCATTTCTTCAGCACGGTCGCACCGACGAGGGTGTGGTCGAAGCCCAGCTTCTCGAGTTCTATTGTCTGGAATCCGCGGCCCGATCTTTCGACTTCCTTTACGATGTTGTCATACACCGCCATCAGTTTCTGGCCGAGGATAATCTTGCCGATATCGTGAAGCAGTCCGGCAATGAAGATCTCTTCTATGCGCGGATGGTGGATATGCCGCGCCACAAGTCTGCTCGCCATTCCGCTGGCAAGCGAATGTGACCATAGCTTCTCGCTAAATGGGACATTGTCTTTCCTATGATAGATAGTGTGCGTCGAGGAGGCGATCACCATCGAGCGAAGGGTATAGAACCCTAATATGAGGATAGCTTCCTTTATAGAAGAGACTGATCGTGAGCGTCCATAGAATGATGAATTGGACAACTTGAGAACTTTGGCAGTCAATGCGGGATCAGCAGCCAATACCGTACCGAGATCTTCGACAGACGCGTTAAGGTCTGCAGTCATTCCCATGATTGTGCTGACGATTGCCGGGGAAGCCGGCAACTCTCCAATTGTCATGGTGATTTTGTCGAGCATGGAATGCTGGACTACGGCTATCGGCATACGGCTTCTCTATCCGTTAAAGAGTTATCCTATAATAAGATATCGGAAGTTGCCCGATTCGCTTGATACCTTATAATGTCGCATTCAAAATTAACTCGCGTTTTTTCTTGCAAAGGATGGAACTGGAGTGTTTATTCTCGGTTAGAACATTTGGCCGAAGTAGGGTGTAGTCCCAAATTTGAGTTTCCTGCCCCCCTCTCAGATTTGGCACCTGTCGCTTCGGCCTTTTTTTGTCTGCTAAGCTGGCTTGAGGGAGGCGAAAGTGGCCCTCATCGACTCTAATCGCCACAATTTTGGTTTGAAAACGAAGATTCCGATGTGAAACACCGTTTCGAGCTGATCAATTTTAGTTCCAAAAAAGTGCGGAATTCGCCAAAATCATGTTGACATCACAGGGTACTACGTGTATATTCCCGCTGAAGTGAACACAAGGTCTTAACCTTAAACCGTCTTACTCAAAGAAATTTTAGCCAATTCGAATCATCGCGGACAAAACAGCGATTTACTATTTCTCGAATCACGAGTTGGTAGGATTCGGCTCTTTACTACAAATTAGCACTTTACTCTTAGTATCGCCCGGTTCTCTCATTTGGCGATGTTATTGATGTGGAACGTTTCAGTAGGTTCTTACCGGAAAACACAAGACAAGAAAGACTGCGAATAACGCGACGGAGACTGTACAGAGGCCAAACAGCTACCGATTAACTAATGTAACGGTTTAGTAGTTTCTTACACAGGCAAGGAGGTTGCTTGATGGCCAGGAAATGGCGTTATTTCTCAATCGCACTGATCGTTGTCACAACGGTTGCGATTTCGGTTTCGGTGGGCAAAAAAGCTGAGACCGCTCCCAACGCTCTTGAGTTGGTGTGCCAGGTAGCATCGGTTACCACGGCGCTATCCAACAACTCAATAACGATTCCGGTTAATGTGTCCAACATCACTGATTCCATTGCAGGCTTCCAGTTGTGGATCAACATTTCGGAACCATCGTTAGTGAAGTTTAAGTCTGATTCGATCCGCTTCCCGGGTACGGACAGCGCAATTTACTTTGCGAAGTTCGACACCGTCGGCACCCGAATCAAAGGGTGGGAGTACATTCAGGCGCGAATCCTTGACGGCCCGGTCGGGGCTCTCATAAACATTATTGGCACCGCCGACAATGGAGGAGCGCCAATCAAGCCGCCGCTCAATCCCGGATCAGGAACATTCCTACGGCTTTTCGCCGAAACCAAGGGCGCATTGGGCGACTCGATTTGCGACAGCGCAACGGTCACCTTTGTCGTCAATCGCTCACAAACTCGATTCTCTGATCAACATGGCGATCTGATCGCCTATGCTTGTTCGACCTATATGGACACGACATTCCTGAATTGTGCCCAGTCTATTGGAGATTCTTGCATTAGCTGGTTTGACACGGTCGAGACAGAGCGCAACACGTGCTGGCTCGATACGACCGCCGGTTTCCTGCTTGATGGCACAATGGCCTTCGAGTGCTGCCTGTGCGGTGACGCCAATAATAGCGGCGGATTCAGTATTTCCGACGCCGTGTTCATTATCGCACACATCTTTGGCGGCGGCCCGGCACCGGTTCAGGCGTGTCTTGGCGATGCCAATGGAAGCGGCGGAATCAGTATTTCTGACGCTGTGTTCCTGATTTCGCACATTTTCGGCGGTGGTCCAGCGCCACACTGCCCGTAGCGAAGGTACTTAACAGGGATTTAACCTGAACCTTAATCAGGCGCAATAGTGGATATCGAGATTCAAACATTCGTTGAGAATGAAATGAGAATAGAAACTGAAGAAATTTTGAGAGTGAAAGGAGGTGAGAACGAGTTTAGGAGAAGAGGCTTAAACGTTCAGCCACCATTGAGCTTGCCAGATTCAGTCATTGCGTACGGTCTCTGGGAAGATCATCCCCGCGCAAAAGAGCTTTGCATTGTCAAAGACACTTTTCGCGACTCACTTGGGGAGCAACAAAGTTTAGGGTAAGAGTTAACCCTAAATTACTAATCGTTTCAGCAACCAATATAGGAGCAAGAAATGAAACGCATTTGTTTACTTCTTACTTCGTTTATGCTTCTTCTGACTGGTGCTCTTTTCGCCCAACCTGGCGACATGTCAGTCGGTCTCAACCTCGGTGCAGATGTTCTGTACGTTGGCGAGAACAACCAGTTACTTGAGTACTCCATTACCAACGCTCAGCCGTTGGCAGCAGCTACACTCGGTTTTGGATTTAGCTCCACAGCCGGTGCTTTCAGCTTTAATACCGGTCACACAGGCGCCTTCGGCTCCCGTCCGGCCGTCAATCCGGTTTTGGCAATTGTTGATGCTTCCGCCGCAGCAGGTGGCACTTACTGGGACAACACCTATGCCCCAGGTAACGCATTTGCAGTTTCCAACCTTCCGAACTTCATCCTTCTTGGCGGCGTTGCCAATGATCCGACCACTTTCCTGCCGGCTCATGCAACCTCCACCAAGATTTGGACCATGTCAATCAACGGAACCAGCCTTGTTGCCACAGTTGGCGGCTTCTGCGTAGATAACATCTTCGTAGCTCCGGCCGGTACCTGGACGTTTGACATTGGTGGTACCTCGTTCCCGCCGACCTTCCAAGGTCAGGCTAATACGTCGGAAGGCGTTCCGGATGCTCCGGCCGTTTGCTTCGACGTTATCATTCGTCCGTGTCTGCCGGTGACCATCACCGCAGATCCGGGTGCAGCGGTCAACAAGAACCACTGCTCCGCTTACACGTTTGATTTTGATGCCACCACGGCCGCAGTCGGCTTGGATGGAGTTATCACCTGGACCACCACCGCTGGTACGATCAATGCGTCGACCGGTCAGCTTTCCGTTCCGGCTCTTGCCGCTTGCGGAAGCACCGATGTCACCGTGACTGCTACCAATGGTTGCTCCAGCAGCGATAACCATGCTTTCACGATTACCTGGACCAACAACGCTCCGACCATCACGGCTTGCCCGGCTGCTCAGAAAGTTGGAAAAGGAAATCAGTACAGCTTCGACTTCAATTCAGTTGATGCCGATCCTTGCGACGCAGCTGTTTGGACAGTCGTAGCTCTTGATCCGGTTGTGAACGCCCCGTCGATCAGCGGCACCGGCCTTCTCACCTGGTTGAGCGATGTTACCGAAGGCGCTACCACGAAGAACTTCACGATTACCGTGACGGATCCTTGCGGTGGTTCAGCTACCTGTAACTTGGCGGTTGAAGTCCTCGACGTTCAGCCGCTCGTAATTAAGATCGAAAAGACTCACAACACCATTCAGGGTCAGTTTGAGTACGTTTCGATTTCGAAAGTTGGCGGCTCCGATGCCATGGGCGGTTTTGATTTCTTAATCGCTTACGATGCGTCAGCCCTTAGCTTCTTCTCAGCCGAACTTGGCGCCGCCCTCGGCCCGCTTGGTTGTGGATGGGAATATTTCACCTATCGTTACGGCGCGCAGGGTAACTGCGGTGGACCGTGCCCGAGTGGTTTGCTTCGCGTAGTCGCGATTGCTGATGCCAACAACGGCGCCAACCATCCGTCCTGCTTCTCCGTCGCGAATGGTACCGAACTCGTCAGCCTTAAGTTCTATGTAACGAACGACCGTACCTACGAATGCCAGTACGTCCCGATCCGCTTCGCGTGGATTGATTGCGGCGACAACGGCATTTCGAACGTAGCTGGTGATACCCTTTGGATCTCGAGCCAGGTATTTGATTTCGAAAATACCGATCCGCTTACCGATCCGGCCTATGACATCACCGACATGAGCTGCTACTTTGCTATCGCCTACGGCGGTGCTTGCAGCGCTTGCGACGTTTCGATGAAGTACGAACCCGTTCGTTTCATCCTGTTCTGGAACGGCGGTGTTGATATCGTTTGCGCCGACTCAATCGACGCTCCTGGCGATCTCAACTTGAACGGTATCGCGTATGAAATCGCAGACGCAGTATTGTACACGAACTACTTCCTGTATGGTCTGTCCGCTCTTGATTCCAACCCGCAGTACCGCGAAGCCCAGATTGCGGCTTCCGATGCCAACCAGGACGGTACCGTCCTTTCGGTCGGCGACCTTGTTTACTTGCTCCGCGTAGTTGTTGGCGATGCCCTTCCGTTCCCGAAGCTTGCCCCGTTTGCCAATACGGTCAACGTCAAGCTTGCTAACGGCGTGGTTTCGACCGACGCGTCGGTTGAAGTTGGTGCCGTGTATGCCACGTTCAAAGCGAACGGTGCCTACACCCTTACCAACAATTCCGATATGGTCCTGCTTAGTGCCGAGAACGAAGGTCTTGTGAAGGTCCTGGTTTATGCCGGTCTTGAAAACATGACCAACCGTCTCGAAGCTGGCAGCAACAACCTGTTCACGATCGACGGTAACGTTGAACTTGTGAACGTGGAAGTTGCCGACTATAACGGCAGCATGCTGAACACCCGCATCAACAAGAATGTCCTGCCGACGGAATACAAGCTGTCGCAGAACACTCCGAATCCGTTCAACCCGACCACGAAGATCGGTCTGGATCTGCCGACCGCTTCTGATTGGAACCTGAGCATTTACAACGTAGCTGGTCAGCTTGTGAAGAGCTTCGACGGCCGCGGCGTTGGCAATGTTGTTGTTGAATGGGATGCGGCGAATGCAGCTAGCGGTATCTACTTCTACAAGGCTACCGCCGGTTCATTCACTGACACCAAGAAGATGGTCCTGATGAAGTAATTTCGTCAGATTATCTTATCTGATTGGATATGGGGAGAGTAAAATCTCCCCATATCTTAAGAGCGAAATGGTACGAGAGGAGGAATAAAAAGTAATTTTCTAACGGTTTACGGACAGGGCGATTAGTGAGATGCTTGGCACTAATGCGACTTAACAGTTCGTATGCCAGGCCATTTTTGTTTTAAGGAACTAGTTGGACCGTTAGAGATGATTGCAGAACGTTGCACACACAATTTGAGAAATATGCAATCCTGCGCTACCACGCCGCATGATGAATTAGCTCTCGAATGTACTTCACGGATGACTCTACGACGCTACTTCAATATAAGTGACTTATTAGCAGCCGTTTACGAAACGGCGTATGATCGAGATTGGAAAATGCTCCTACGGGAAGAATGGAAAACGTCAAGGCCTGCCTTGGCATGTCCGTTGCAATGTTTACATCGGAATATGCCCAAGGACTCATTATGCCAAATTGGCAGAACTGACAGAGGTCACGGACTTATGAGACATTTCGCTGTTACTCTGGTTCTGATACTGGCGTTTGGAGCAACTTCATTGTTCGCGCAGGTTGACGACTTTGGAGCGCTCGATTCCATTCTGATCAGCCAAGTTACCACCTCACCGGGCTCTTCATTCTCACTCAGCGTAACGATGTTCAATGATGAGAACATTGCCGGACTTGCAGTCCCGCTTTACTACTCCAAGGATTATCTCGTTTTCGATTCGATTAGCTTTGTTGGATCTGCAGTACAGAATTGGGGATTCCGTGGCGGTACGCATGATGTTGCCGGGGCAACAATTCTCATTGGGGCAGTCGCCATCGGCGATGCGCCGGTTCTTGCCGGAAGACGCAAGCTTGCCGAATTGCATTTCCACGTTCGCTCAGACATTTCTGCCGACGTCACCACGCTGATTGACTCAGCGTTCGTGCCGCCGGCAGGGTCGTTTGAGCTGAATACATCAATCGCATCGATTATCCGTCCGGCATTCAAAGCCGGCAAGGTTACAATCTCGACGGTTAATCAACCGCCGGTTTTTGATCCGATCGCAGCACGCACTGTCAACGAAGGCGAGCTGGTGAATCTCACCGTCCGTGCTTCTGATCCTGAAAGAGCGGCGACCAAACTTCATGCCGGTCGTCTTTGCCCGGGAGCGAAGTTTGCGGATAACGGCAACGGCACCGGGTTATTGACCTGGCAGGTGCCTTACGTTGGCGAAGGTTCGGCCACCAGCGGGGCAGTTTCGATTGTGGTTGTTGCGAGTGATGGCGATATCAACAGCAGTTTAGAGATTAAATTCAATGTTGTGAACCGCAATCGCCTTCCGGAGATAACGGTTGGATCCAACATTGTCGGCGGTGCGGGCGACACGCTCTATGTGCCGTTTGCGGCCAGCGATCCGGATTTTGAGGCTGTCAGCTTCAGTGCCAGTGGTCTTCCAACAGGTGCAGCATTGAGTGCAGGAAATCCGGGCTATGTCGTCTGGGCTTCTGACATTGCGGACTCCGGAGATTATAGCTTCACACTCAATGCCACGGATGCTACCGGCGGGGTTGCCTCGCGTCAGGTTGGTTTCCGACTTCTGCCCAACATGCCGATTGAACTGGCAATCAGTGAAGAGCAAGCTTTCTCCGGCGAACACGTCACGGTTTCGTTGAATTTGCATAACCGTGTTGCGGTATCGGGATATGAAGTGTTGATCGGATACGACCGGACTTTGTTGACACTTGTATCTGCAGTGAAGACCGGGACCAGAATCGAATCGTGGTCGCAGTTTAATGTGTCTACGACTTCTGACGGCAAGGTTATCCTTAGCGCCAAGTCGAACGCGTCGAACCCGGCCACTAATCCGCTGGCGATTGGAAATGGCGAAGTCGCGAAAATTACCTTCCAGATTTCTTCCGACCTTTCATTCGCAGGTTTCCATTCGACGCTTACTTATGCGACGATAAATCCGTTATCCAATAGCGAGAATATTGCCTATGACGTCAGCGGCGCGGTGATTCCGCGCGCACAGACACTCTACGCAAATGGCGGTATTCTGGTTCAGCGGTACGAAGGGTTGATTGGTGATATCAATCTTAACGGTGTGCCGTTTGAAATCGGCGACGTTGTTTACTTCACCAACTATTTCATGGATCCGGTCCGATATCCACTGACCGGCCCGCGTTTGCAGAATAGCGACATCAACCAGGATGGGACTCCGGCGACGCTGGCTGACCTGATCAGACTGATTCAGATTTTTACCGGCGGCGGCAACAAAGTCAATACTCCGACGAACGGCAACGCTATCAGCTACAAGCTCTCGTCTGCGAATAGTGAATGGAGTTACACGCTTTCGAATCGGGCCGAATTTGCGGCTGCGTTATTCGTGCTTGAAGTCCAGAGTGACCGGGACTACCAGTTCCTTTCAACGGAGAATCTCGCCGCATTTGAAGTATCGATGCATCAAGACGGCGAGTACTTGCGTGTACTTCTGCACGAAAAGAATGGCCGCAATGCTTCGGTCGATGCCGGTGATTTAATCCGGCTCGACGGCGAATTTGCCGTCGTCTCCCAGCAGTTTGTCGATCATGTCGGTGATGACGTACCGGTTGGATTGGACCGGGCGACAACGCTTCCGACCAGTTTTGAGTTGCTTCAGAATTATCCGAATCCGTTTAATCCCGAGACTTCGATTTCATTCGATATTCCGAGATCCGGCCATGTAACGCTGGAGATCATCAATATACTCGGCGCGACTGTTGCGACGCCGATCAATGGAACTTTGGCAGCGGGTCGCCACACGGTGGCGTTTCGCGGTGTAACTCCGGAAGGTTCTCCTTTACCATCGGGAATCTACTTCTACCGGATGCGTTCAGAGCAGTTTGAATCAACCCGCAAGATGGTCTTGCTGAAGTGAGGGTCCGGGAAATGTTTTGCTACACAGAATCGACTAATACACCTGCCGCGAATGCGGGGCAGGATACTTATACAGGATATAATTTTCTATTCAGAGGTAGTACTATGATGAAACGAATTCTTCCGCTCCTGCTATTGATAGCACTGGCGGCATTGATTTCGCCCAGCAGCGCCGTCGCGCAACCGGTGATTTCGGATGCAGATACTTTTCGGGTGGTAAACACGCAAGGTGCACCCGGTACGGTGGTGCCCATCAAATTGCACATTGCCAACGGTAGTGCGACGCTATTGGGATTCACCGCGTTTGTAATCATCGATACGAGCAAGATTACGTTCGAAGGTACGGTCGATGGCGGTACTTTCTTCGTCACTACATCGCTGATTAATCGTGGTATACCGAACGTGTTCAACTTCCAGAACTTGGTCATGGCCGCGACTGACTCGACCCACGGCTCGATTATTGCGGCAGGTGATGGAACGGCTGGATCGATTCCAATCGGTAGCGGGAACGTGCTCCAATTCAATGTAAGAATTAAGCCGAACATTCCTCTCGGTACCGCTACTCAGATTACAATCTGGAGCCCCAACGATTTCTTTGGCTCGGCTGATCCCAGGCGATGTCAGTACTCGGACGCTTCAGGTTTGAATACAATCCTGCCGACGATCATTTCCGGTACACTTGATATTGACACCGGCGTCGTAATAGATCCCGATCCGGATGATCCGGTGCCTCCGGTGATTGCGGCAATTTCGCCGAACAGCTATAATGTCAATACCGGCACACAGATTTCATTTCAAGTATCAGCCTCTGATGCCAACTCCCCGCAGCCGATTACTCTGAGCGCCAGCGGGCTCCCGTCGGGAGCGCAATTCGGATCAAGCGGTTCAGTGAGCGGCAACGGTTCGACCAGCGGCACATTCAGTTGGACGCCAAATGCGTCGCAAACTGGTCAATACATTATAACATTCAGCTGCGTCGATAATACTCCATTGCAAGCGACTCAGCGACAAGTCACAATCAACGTTGGATCAGTTGTAATTGTCGGGGATCAGATATTCACGGTCTCAAAACCGGGTCTTGGTCCGATTGCCGGAGGTACGCCGGGGCTGGCTGGAATTAGTATTCCGGTGAACCTGGCTTCTACTCGAGATGTTTACGGTATCCAATACGACTTCGTGTATAACCCGAACGTGCTGATAATCGACTCGCTCGTGCCGACGGTTCGCTTAACGAACTTCACCGTCTATGACAATATCGGCGATACACCGGGACGAATTCGCGTGGTCGCGTTTGGTCTCAACAACGAGAAAGTCATCACCGGGCCGACTTCGGCTATCTCAGACTTCTGGGTGACAGTTCGCGGCAGCGCGCCGGTCGGTCAGTCGAAGATCAAATTCGAAAACGCATTTGAGGCAATCAGCCCTGATCCGTTCCAGCCATCGATTGCGCTTGAAGCCGACACCAACGGTGTATTCGTAGTTGATCCGGGTGGCGACGTCAACGGTGACGGACGCGTCGATATCGCGGACATGGTTATTGTCGTGGGTTACATCATTGGCGACATCGATTTGAATCTTCGCCAGTTTACTGCAGCCGACATGAATCGCGACACGTTTGTTGATGTCATCGATCTGCAGGCGATTATCAATCAGGTATTCGGCGGTACGACACCGGCGCCGGGCAACTGGACCGGCGACGAAGCAGAGCTTGACCTGAGTCGTCCGATCTCAGGAGAATCGACAGAGACACTCGAAATGAGCGCTCAACTGCCGACGGATATTGCCGGCGTTCAAGTAAAGGTCTCCTACAATCCAGACAAAATCCATATTCGTACGCCGCGCAAAGCCGGCCTGTCAAACGACCTTTCGCTTCAATACAGCGACAACGGTCTTGGCGATCTGGTAGTGTTGCTTTACCCGGGTCTCAGCTTGAATAAGTTCATGACTTCCGGTTCGGGCGTCATACTCGAACTGCCAATTGAACTTAACGATGGCGTTGACATCACCACGGATGATTTGAAGCTGGAATATGCTGTCATGACCGATCCGAATGCGGTGCAGATTCCGGTCAAGAATTTGAACCGGACCTCGCCGTTGCCGGGACCTTTCACATTGAACCAGAACTATCCGAACCCGTTCAATCCTGAAACGAGCATTGAATTTGAGATTAATCCGACGTCAGCAGGAAAACAAGCGCGTCTGGTAGTCTATAACCTGCTCGGACAGCCGATTAATACTATAGTGGACGAGCCCTTAGCTGCCGGTCCGCACACTTTCAAGTGGAACGGAATTTCGAGCGATGGGCAGAAGGTCGCGTCGGGAGTTTACTTCTATCGTCTTACGATAGGAGATCACTCGCAGACGAAGAAGATGGTTCTGCTTAAGTAAGATAGTCGCGTCGGGAGCGAGCCGAAGTACACATACGCGCTCGCTCCCGAATGCGCTTGCACTGAAGCAGGCGCGCATGGTGATGCACAGATAATGGGAGTAATAGATGCAGATTGGTAATGCTATGCAGAAACGAACGATTCACGGCCGGTTTCCTCGCCTGCCGCTTTTGGTTTATGTAACCACAATGTTGCTCTTCCTCGGAAGCAACTCGCAAGCGGCCTCAGTAAAGAATGTTCAGACGGGCGAAGTGACATTTACAGCGGCGACGCAGAATGTCACGATCACTTCAGTTGATCTCACCAAGTCGATTTTGATATTCAGCGAACGAAACAGCCTGCCATCTCCCCAGGAAGGGTCTGTTCGCGGTCAATTGACGAGTGCGACCAATCTGCGTTTGGCAAAAAACACCGGCAGCGGTTCAGTAACCGTGCGCTGGTATGTTGCTGAGTTTGATTCAGGAGTTACGGTTCAACGCGGTACCACGACGCTTGGTGCGGCAACAGTGAATCAGGCAATCACAAGTGTCAATCTTGCCGAGAGCTTTGTAATTGTGAGCAAAGACAAGTCTGGCACCGGATTCAGCAATGATGACTTTGGCCGTGCGCGGTTGACTTCATCAACGAACCTGGAATTCGCCACTAACGGCGGTTCGGGCGGCAATGCCGAGTGGCAAGTCGTGAGTTTCCCGGGAGCGAGCGTTCAGCGTAACCTGACGTCGATGACAACTGGCACAGCTACGTCTACACCGACGATTTCTTCGGTCGACCTGAGCCGTTCAATTTTACTCTATAGCTACCATGCCGCAAGCGGGACTGCCGCCAACATCGGCCAAAAGATGCTTCGCGGTAGATTCAATTCTGCTACCCAATTAGAATTCACTCGCGACAATACTGGTGCAGCATTAAGCATTGCCTGGGAAGCGATTCAGCTTCCGATTGGCAACACGGTCCAGAATGCCATTTCGAGCTTTAGCGGCACGACGACGCAAAATGATGTTACAATATCTGCAGTCAATCTCGCCCGCGCGATAGCGTTTTCGGCAAATCAATCGATGTACGGCAACAGCTGGGGGCGCACAAGTTACAGCGCTGACGATAACCCCGGTATGTCATCGTTTACACACCAGTTGTTAAACACGACAACCCTAAGACTACAGCGGGCTACCAGTAGCAGCGGTACAACGTCTTCCGTGAACTACTTCGTAGTGAACTTCGCGCGCGCCGGATCAGCGCCGGTCTTGGCATCGATTGGTCCCCGCAACGTCAACGAAGGTGCCAATCTCAATTTCGGCGTTTCAGCTACAGACGCTGATGGTACGACACCGGCACTCAGTGCAGTCAACGTGCCGACTAATGCGACATTTACGGACAATGGCAATGGCACCGGGACATTCAATTTCAATCCGAATTTCACTCAGAGCGGTGTATTCAATGTCACATTCATAGCATCTGATGGAACGCTGGCTGATAGTGAAGTCGTAGCGATTACGGTCAACAATGTCAATCGTGCGCCGGTATTGGCGACAATCGGACCACGCAACGTCAACGAAAATGCGAACCTGAATTTCAACTCGTCTGCAACTGACGCGGATGGAACCACGCCAACCATGAGCGCGGTGAATCTTCCTTCTGGTGCGACATTCGTCAACAACGGCAATGGTACCGGGACATTCAACTTTACGCCGAACTTCACTCAGTCGGGTGTTTTCAATGTCACATTCATCGCTTCTGATGGAACGCTTGCTGATAGTGAAGTAGTCGCGATTACGGTTAACAATGTCAACCGTGCGCCGGTATTGGCTGCCATAGGTGCGAAGAATGTTGCCGAGGGCGCGAATCTGAATTTTGCGATTACTGCTTCTGATCCGGACGCTACAACGCCGACCTTTACTGCGGTTGGCACACCGGCAAATGCAACTCTGACCGACAATGGCAACGGCACTGCGACTTTCAATTTCAATCCTAACTTCACACAAAGCGGCCTATTCAACGTGACCTTTATCACATCTGACGGCGCGCTTGCGGACAGCGAAGTGGTTGCTATCACAGTCACCAACACCAATCAGGCTCCGGTTCTGGCAGCGATTGGACCCCGAAATGTCAACGAGGGCGCTAATCTCAATTTTGCGGTAAGTGCCAGCGATCTTGACGGCACGACCCCGACGCTGGTGGCAGAGAACGTACCCGCAAATGCGAGCTTCACAGATAATGGCAATGGGACGGGGACATTTGACTTTGATCCGGACTTCACGCAATCGGGCAACTATAACGTTCGATTTATTGCTTCAGACGGAGTTCTGAGCGACACCGAAGTGGTCGTCGTTACGGTAAACGACCTGAGTCTGCCTCCAGTACTGGCGGCTATCGGTCCGAAGAGTGTTGATGAAAATGCGAATTTGAATTTCAACGTTTCGGCTTCCGATCCAGATCTGACTACTCCAACTCTGACGGCTGTTGGCGTCCCAGCCAATGCGACTTTTACCGACAATGGTAATGGTACCGGCACGTTCGACTTTGATCCTGATTTCACGCAAGCCGGTGTGGTTAATGTGACATTCATCGCTTCTGATGGTGCTTTGGCCGACAGCGAGGTCGTTGCGATTACGGTTAACAATGTCAACCGTTCGCCGGTATTGGCAGCAATCGGTCCGCGTAACGTCAATGAAAATGCGAATTTGAACTTCAATTCATCAGCGACTGATCCGGACGGCACGATTCCGACCATGAGCGCGGTGCACCTGCCATCTGGTGCGACATTCATTGACAACGGTAATGGCACGGGTACTTTCAACTTCACTCCGAGTTTCGCTCAGGGCGGCGTCTTCAACGTGACATTCGTCGCCTCTGATGGTGTGCTTGCCGATAGTGAGGTCGTTGTGATTACGGTCAACAACGTCAATCGTGCGCCGGTGCTTGCAGCAATCGGACCGCGCAACGTCAACGAAAATGCAAATCTGAACTTCAATACATCGTCAACTGATCCTGACGGAACATCGCCGACGATGACGGCTGTAAACCTGCCGGTCGGGTCAAGTTACACCGACAACGGCAACGGGACAGCGACCTTCAATTTTACTCCGAGCTTCACTCAGTCGGGCGTTTACAATGTGACATTTATCGCCTCAGATGGGGCAATTGCCGACAGCGAATTGGTCGCGATAACTGTCAATGATGTCAACCGCGCGCCGGTGCTTGCGAGCGTCGGTCCCCGATCGGTAACTGAGGGCGCCAATCTCAACTTCGGCGTAAGCAGCAGTGATGCCGATGGTGGAACTCCGGTATTGAGCGCGGTCAATGTTCCGCTCAATGGCAACTTCACCAACAACGGCAATGGCACGGGCACGTTCAACTTTAACCCGACTTTTGTCCAAGCCGGTGTTTACAATGTTACGTTCATTGCTTCCGACGGTGTGCTTGCCGATAGCGAAGTTGTTGCAATAACAGTCAACGAAGCCGGTAACCAAAGACCGGTGTTGGCGGCGATCGGTCCGAAGAACGTGAACGAGAACTCCAATCTTGCATTCGCGACCTCAGCTACGGACCTTGACGGAACAAATCCGGCGATGACAGTCGTTGGGCTGCCGTTGAATGCAACCTACACAGATAATGGAAACGGTACAGCATCGTTCAGCTTTACGCCGGACTTCACGCAAAGCGGCGTTCACAATTTGATATTCATCGCGTCGGATGGCTTGCTTGCCGACAGCGAGACGGTAGCAATCACGGTAAACAATGTGAATCTTGCACCGGTGCTTGCCGCTATCGGACCTAAGAATGTTAATGAAAATGCGAATTTGAACTTCGGTGTGTCGGCATCTGATCCAGATGTGACTACACCGGTCCTGACAGCGCTCAACGTGCCGCTCAATGCGACATTCAGCGACAATGGCAATGGCACGGGTACGTTCGATTTCAACCCGAGCTTCACGCAATCGGGCGTCTTCAACGTCACGTTCATCGCTTCTGATGGGGCATTGGCAGACAGTGAAGTTGTCGCTATTACAGTGAACAATGTCAATCGTGCGCCGGTATTGGCGAGTGTCGGTCCACGCAACGTCGATGAAGGCGCGAATTTGAACTTCGCCATATCCGCCAGCGATGCAGACGGTGCAACTCCGACGCTTACAGCGCTTGGTGTACCGACGAATGCGACATTCACAGATAACGGCAATGGCAGCGGAACGTTCGACTTTGATCCTGATTTCTCGCAGTCGGGTGTGTTCAATGTGACTTTCATCGCTTCTGATGGGTCACTGGCCGACAGCGAAGTTGTCGCCATCACAGTAAACAATGTCAATCGCGCGCCAGTGCTTGCGGCTATTGGTTCTCGCAATGTCTCTGAAGGCAACAATCTCAATTTCAATATCTCGTCAAGCGATCCGGATGGCGCCATACCTGTACTGACTGCCGAAAACGTCCCATTGAATGCGACGTTTACCGACAATGGCAACGGAACCGGAACTTTCGATTTTGATCCTGATTTCACGCAAAGCGGCATCTACAATGTGCGATTCATCTCATCCGATGGAGCTCTGGCAGATAGCGAAGTCGTGGCGATTACCGTAACCGATTTCAATCGTGCGCCGGTATTGGCGGCAATCGGTCCGAAGAATGTCAATGAGAATGCGAATCTAAATTTTGGTGTCAGCGCAAGCGACCTTGATTTGACGACACCGACGCTGACCGCTGTCGGTACGCCGTTAAATGCAACGTTCACAGATAACGGCAATGGAACGGGTACATTTGATTTCAATCCGAGTTTCGCGCAAGCCGGTGTTTTCAATGTGACGTTTATCGCGTCGGACGGCGTTGCCGCTGATAGCGAAGTCGTTGCAATCACCGTGAACAACGTGAATCGAGCCCCAGTGTTGGCGAGCATTGGTCCGCGCAATGTCAATGAAGGTGCGAATCTGAATTTCGTTGCTTCGTCAAATGATCCGGATGGCAATTTCGCGGCATTGAGTGCACTGAATGTTCCGCTGAATGCGACATTCATCGACAACGGCAATGGTACCGGGACCTTTGACTTTGATCCGGACTTTGCTCAATCGGGCGTATTCAATGTGACGTTCATTGCTTCCGATGGTACACTTGCCGACAGCGAAGTCGTTGCAATTACGGTGACGAATGTCAATCAGGCGCCGGTATTGGCGGCTATTGGGGCTCGCAATGTCTCTGAAGGCGACAATCTGAATTTCAACATCTCAGCGAGCGATTTTGACGCTACAACACCGACACTCACTGCAGAGAATGTTCCGCTCAATGCGACGTTTACAGACAATGGCAATGGCACAGGGACATTTGACTTCGATCCAGACTTTACACAGAGCGGCGTCTACAACGTTCGATTTGTCGCATCAGACGGATTGCTGGCGGATACCGAGCTTGTTGCAATCACTGTGACTGAATTCAATCGAGCTCCGGTCCTGGCGACAATCGGACCCAAGAATGTAAATGAGAATGCGAATCTCAACTTTGGAGTTAGCGCAAGCGATCTTGATCTGACAACTCCGACTCTTACGGCCGTTGGTACACCATTGAACGCGACTTTCACAGACAATGGCAACGGTACCGGAACATTCGACTTCAATCCAGATTTTACACAAGCCGGCGTTTTCAATGTGACGTTTATCGCTTCTGACGGCGTTGCCGCCGATAGCGAAATCGTAGCGATTACTGTGAACAACGTCAATCGCGCGCCAGTACTTGCAAGCATCGGTCCGCGAAATGTCAACGAAGGCGCTGTTTTGAACTTTGCGGCATCGGCGACCGACCCGGATGTTACGACTCCGGTCATGACGGCTGTTGGCGTTCCGCTCAATGCGACATATACCGACAATGGCAATGGTACCGGCACATTCAACTTCAGCCCTGATTTCACACAGTCGGGAGTTTTCAATGTGACGTTCATCGCTTCGGACGGATCACTGGCTGACAGCGAAGTCGTAGCGATTACAGTTAATAATGTAAATCGTGCGCCGGTATTGGCGACGATTGGTCCGAGGAGTGTTGACGAAGGCGCGAACCTGAATTTTGCAATCTCGTCGAATGACCCTGATGGCGCAATTCCCACGCTCGTTGCAGAAAATGTTCCGCTCAATGCGACCTTTACGGACAACGGCAACGGAACCGGCACATTCGATTTTGATCCCGATTTTACACAAAGCGGAATATACAATGTGCGCTTCATCGCGTCTGACGGGCTTCTAGCAGACAGCGAAGTTGTCGCCGTTACAGTAACAGAATTCAATCGTGCGCCGGTGCTTGCAGCAATCGGACCGAAGAGTGTTGATGAAGGTACGAATCTCAATTTCAGCATCAGCGGCAGCGACATCGATTTATCGACTCCAGCGTTGACAGCGATTGGCGTACCAGCTAATGCGACGTTCATCGACAACGGTGACGGCACTGGCACATTCAACTTCAATCCGAGCTACACTCAAGCCGGCGTCATCAATGTGACATTCATCGCCTCGGACGGCGCGCTTACAGACAGCGAAGTGGTAGCGATTACGGTAAATGATATCAATTTGCCGCCGGTCCTTGCGGCGATCGGACCACGAAACGTCAACGAAAACGCCAATTTGAATTTCGGTGTGTCGGCGACTGATCCGGAAGCTTCAATTCCTAGTTTGACCGCCCTCAATGTTCCCGTGAACGCGACATTCACCGACAACGGTAATGGCACGGGTACATTCAATTTCAATCCGAGCTTTTCGCAAGCCGGTGTGATCAACGTGACGTTCATCGCGTTCGATGGTATTCTTGCAGACAGCGAAGTAGTCGCAATCACTGTGAACAATGTCAATCGAGCGCCGGTGTTAGCGGCAGTCGGTCCAAGAAATGTGACCGAGGGCGCGAATCTGAACTTCGTTGTCAATGGCAGCGACCCTGACGGTAACATCCCCACGATAGTTGCGCAGAACTTGCCGCTCAATGCCACTTTTGCAGACAACGGCAATGGAACGGGCACATTCAATTTCAACCCGACCTTTGTGCAAGCGGGCGTTTACAATGTAAGATTCATCGTTTCCGATGGGACCCTTGCTGACAGCGAGTTGGTCGCGATTACGGTTAATGAAGCCGGTAATCAGCGCCCGGTGCTGACGGCAATTGGACCCCGCAGTGTGACTGAGGGTCAGAATCTTACATTCAACATCTCGGCGACGGATGCTGACGGATCGTTGCCGACATTCAGCGGAGCAAACATCCCGCTCAATGCCAGTTTGATCAACAACGGCAACGGAACGGCGACATTCACTTTTGACCCGAGTTTCGTCCAGTCGACGAATTATTTGATCACATTCATAGCTTCAGATGGTGTATTGGCAGACAGCGAAGTCGTGACGATCACTGTCAACGACGCAGGCAATCAGCGCCCGGTGCTCGCGCCAATTGGTCCGCAAACGACCGGCGAAGGCGTCTTACTATCGTTAGTGCTTTCCGCGTCAGATGCCGATCAGACAATACCCGGATTTATTGCATTCGGACTTCCGGCCAATTCGTCGCTGAGCGACAACGGAAATGGCACGGCCACTTTCTCGTTTACACCGAATTTCACTCAGGCGGCAATTTACAATGTGATCTTCGTCGCTTTTGACGGATCGCTTGCCGATTCCGAAACGGTGACCATAACTGTAACCAATACCAACCGCGCACCGGTGCAGGCTGCAATTGGTGCAAAATCGGTAGCTGAAGGCGGAACGCTTAGTTTCGCAACCTCGGCAACCGACCCCGATGGTCCGATTCCGGTTTTAACTGCTCTCAATGTTCCGGTAAACGCCAACTACACCAACAACGGCAATGGCACCGGCTCGTTTACGTTCAACCCGAACTTCAGTCAAGCCGGTGTTTACAATGTGACATTCATCGCGTCCGACGGCAATCTCGCCGACTCGGAGGTGGTAGCCATATCAGTCACCGGTACAAACCTGACGCCGGTTTTGGCATCAATCGGTCCGCGTTCGGTTACCGAAGGCGCTAATCTGACATTCAACATTTCAGCTACAGATCCGGATGGAACGACGCCAACTCTTTCCGCACTCAGTGTGCCGCTCAACGCGATCTTTGTGGACAATGGCAATGGTACCGGAACGATTGATTTCGATCCGAGCTTTATTCAGGCGGGAGTCTATAACGTCACATTCATCGCCTCTGACGGACTTCTTGCAGACAGCGAAGTAGTCGCGATTACGGTCAACGAAGCCGGCAATCAGACGCCAGTCTTGACGGCGATTGGCCCCAAGAGTGTGACCGAAGGGCAGTTGTTGACGTTCATTGCTACTGCAAGTGATCCAGATCAGACTACTCCAACTCTGACGGCTGTGAACTTGCCGGCAGGCGCGAGTTTCGTTGACAATAGCAACGGCGCAGGCTCATTCAACTTCACACCGAATTTCACTCAGGCCGGTGTCTACAACGTGAGTTTCATCGCCTCTGATGGTGCGCTTGCGGACACAGAGGTTGTAGCGATTACAGTTAACGAGGCCGGCAATCAACGCCCGGTGCTGGCGGCGATTGGCGCACAATCCGCAACAGAAGGAGTGACACTCAATTTCGCTGCTTCAGCAACTGACGCTGATGCGACCACTCCGCTCCTGACTGCGGTTGGATTGCCGATTAATGCAAGCTTCAATGACAACGGCAACGGAACAGGCGCATTCAGTTTTACGCCGGACTTCCTGCAAGCTGGAGTCTACAATGTGACCTTCATCGCGTCTGATGGAGTTCTTGCAGACTCCGAAGTAGTGGTCATAACCGTGTTTGATGCAGGAAACCAGGCGCCGGTATTGGCGGCGATCGGTCCGAGAAGTGTCACAGAAGGTGCCAACCTGAATTTCAATATCTCCGCCACCGATGCAGACGCAACTACGCCTTCGTTGGTAGCGCAGAGCTTGCCTGCAAACGCGAGCTTCGTAGATAACGGCAATGGTACCGGAACATTCGACTTCAATCCGAGCTATGTGCAAGCTGGCGTTTACAACGTACGCTTCATCGCCGGCGATGGCGCTTTGGCGGATACTGAAGTTGTCGCGATAACAGTTAATGAAGCCGGTAACCAAAGACCGGTGCTCGCCTCAATTGGTGCTAAGAACGTTAATGAGGGCGGGAATCTGAATTTTGGTATTTCAGCCTCTGATCTTGATCTGACTGTCTTGACGCTTTCTGCCGCGAGCGTGCCTGCAAATGCGACGTTCACTGACAACGGCAATGGCACAGGGACATTCAACTTCAGCCCGAGCTTTACCCAAGCAGGTGTTTTCAATGTGACGCTCATTGCGTCTGATGGCGCACTTGCTGATAGCGAAGTCGTTGCGATTACAGTCAACCAGGTAAACCTTTCGCCGGTGCTCGCCGCGATTGGACCCAAGGTCGTCGCCGAAGGTGCTAACTTGAACTTCAATGCGACAGCCACAGATCCGGATGCAACGATTCCGACTTTGACAGCGCTCAATGTACCGACGAATGCCACGTTCACAGACAACGGCAACGGCAGCGGGACCTTGAACTTCAATCCCAACTTCACGCAGAGCGGTGTCTACAACGTGACATTCATAGCATCAGACGGTGTGCTCGCTGATTCTGAAGTTGTTGCCATCACTGTAAATGGTGTGAATCTACCGCCGGTGTTGGCGGCTATCGGACCGCGCAATGTTAATGAAGGCGCGAACCTGAACTTCAACGTTTCCGGCAGTGATCCGGATCTCAGCACACCGGCACTGTCAGCGGTCAACGTTCCGCTTAATGCGACGTTCACCGACAATGGCAATGGAACCGGAACTTTCAATTTCAGTCCGAATTTCACGCAGGCGGGCGTGTTCAATGTGACATTCATCGCGTCCGATGGTGCGCTTGCTGATAGCGAAGTCGTTGCGATAACAGTCAACAATGTCAACCTCGCTCCGGTGCTTGCCGCTATTGGACCCAAAGTCGTCGCCGAAGGCGCAAACTTGAATTTCAACGCGACGTCAACTGACCCGGATGCAACGATTCCGACATTGACGGCGCTTAACGTGCCAACAAACGCAACGTTTGTTGATAATGGCAACGGCAGTGGAACATTCGATTTCGATCCCGATTTCACGCAGGGCGGCGTCTTCAACGTGACATTTGTCGCATCAGACGGAGTGCTCGCTGATTCTGAAGTAGTGGCGATCACGGTATCGGGTGTCAATTTGCCGCCGGTTCTGGCCTCTATCGGACCACGCAATGTTAATGAGGGTGCAAACCTGAATTTCAGCGTGTCAGGAAGCGACCCTGATCTCAGTACACCGGCGTTGTCAGCAGTCAACGTTCCGCTCAATGCGACGTTTACAGACAACGGCAACGGCACTGGAACATTCAACTTCAGCCCCAACTTCACCCAGGCTGGTGTATTTAACGTTACGTTCATCGCTTCAGACGGCGCACTCGCTGATAGTGAGGTCGTAGCGATTACCGTAAATAATGTCAATCTCTCGCCGGTTTTGGCGAATATAGGTCCGCGCAACGTCAATGAGGGCGCGAATTTGAACTTCGGCGTGTCTTCCACTGATCCAGATTTGAACTTCCCGGTCCTGACCGCAGTCAACGTTCCGCTCAATGCGACGCTTACTGACAACGGTAACGGCACCGGAACATTTGATTTTGATCCGAGCTTCACGCAGGCCGGAGTTTTCAATGTGACGTTCATTGCATCCGATGGTGCGCTTGCTGATAGTGAGGTTGTTGCGATTACAGTCAACAATGTCAATCTCGCACCGGTTTTGGCCACAATCGGCCCCAAGGTTGTTGCTGAAGGTGCAAACTTGAACTTCAGCGCGACCGCAACCGATCCGGATGCGACGATTCCAACCTTGACTGCGCTCAATGTGCCGACCAATGCCACGTTCACAGATAACGGCAATGGCAGCGGGACGTTCGATTTCGATCCGGACTTTACTCAGGGTGGCGTTTATAACGTGACATTCATCGCTTCAGATGGCGTGCTCGCTGATTCTGAAGTAGTGGCGATCACGGTATCGGGTGTCAATCTACCGCCAGTGTTGGCGGCAATTGGTCCTCGTAACGTGAACGAGGGCGCAAATCTGAACTTCAGTGTTTCCGGCAGTGATCCAGACTTGAGCACGCCAGCACTGTCTGCGGTCAACGTGCCGCTCAATGCGACATTTACCGACAACGGCAATGGAACTGGGACATTTAATTTTAGTCCGAGTTTCACGCAAGCCGGAGTTTTCAGTGTGACGTTTATCGCTTCAGATGGTGCACTTGCTGATAGCGAAGTCGTCGCGATAACAGTGAACAATGTCAACCTCGCACCCGTATTGGCGACCATCGGGCCGCGCAATGTCAACGAAGGCGCGAACTTGAATTTCAATGTTACAGCAAGCGATGCTGATGCAACGACGCCGACATTAACGGCTCAGAATCTTCCCTCCAATTCGACGTTCAATGACAACGGCAATGGCACGGGAACATTCAATTTCAATCCGACCTATCTGCAAGATGGTGTCTATAACGTCAGATTCATTGCTTCTGATGGAGTACTTGCCGATACCGAGATCGTCGCAATCACGGTGTTTGATCAGGGTGGAAGCGTCCCTCCTGGCCGCGTTCCGGACTTGATGGCGCAAATCAATGGCAACGCAATACGGCTGACATGGTCGCCGATTTCGACCGACTCTGTCGGTCTGCCGACACTAATTGACCGCTACATCATCTATCGCGGCACCAGGGCGTACTTCAATCCCACGCCGGCTGAATCAATTGGTGGAGTTGCTGCAGCCATCGGTGAGTTCACGGACAATGACCTCAATGGCGCCGATGTTGTTGGTGATGCGAACACGAACTACTTCTATGCCGTCAAGGTAGTGGACCAGATTGGCCGTGTCTCGAATGTCTCCAATCGCGTGGGCGAATATGACTATCCGATGGTGATTTCACCCAGCACCGATTTCAATCTTGCGGGTCTGCCGTTTGCTAATACCGGCCTGATCACGGCACAAGATGTAATCAACTCCATGGGCGGTACGACAAATATCAACACGCTCAACAACTATATACCGTCGTCGCAGAGCTATCAGGCTCGATTTGCTGCCGGGTTCGGGACGAACTTCGCGGTAGCACCGGGTAGTGTGTTCCAGGTAAACGTGAAGACGAACTTCACGTGGTCGATTGCAGGTCGCGTGCCGGATTCCGGTTCGACCTCGTATTCGATATTGACCACGCCGACGACCGACTACTCGTTAATCATGATACCGTTTGAATTTGAGACCAACTTCCTGTTTGCACAGGATGTCATAAATAGCATACCCGGGTTGTTGAATACGCTTAACGAATTCCTACCCAGTTCTCAGTCCTACCGTTCGCGCTTCGCCGCTGGATTCGGAACGAATTTCAGCGTCAAGGCCGGACGAGTATATCAGGCAAATGCTGCGGCGAATGGGGCATTCCCAGCGCCGTAAGGCACAAGGAGTCGAAAAAATGTTTTTCTCTTATATCTGGAGGTTTCTGTGCGGTTGAAAGACTATAATCGCAAACCAAAAGCAGGCAATTGGATGCTCCTGCTAATGGTAGCGATGGCTGCGCTGCTGGTAGTACCGGCGTCGGCCTTCGCGCAGGGTTCGATATTTGGTACAGTCCAAAATTCCAATCTTTCGGTTCCGGCGGATGGGGAAATCTCATTCTTTGGATTCCTTGATGACACCGACGAAGAGATTCGCATCGAATTGTCGGATGGTGCCGGTTATCAGAGCGGAAACTGGTTTGATGATTTTCAGAATTATCTGACCGAAGCCGCCGGTAATCCCTACGATTACTATTTCGTCAACACGACGAATGGCCAGATATATCATCTTGCCAACAGCATTCCGAACAACAGTTTCCAACAAGAGAATATTGTGTTGGCAGCAGGGGCGCTTCCGGCAAGACCGACGAACGTGACGGCACGGGCGATATCCAGTACAAAGATGTTGGTAATTTGGTCGGGCTCTGCCGGATCGACTTATCACGTTTATCGCCGCCTCTCGAGCTCGAACGGATCCTTCTTCCGTGTGGACAACCCGGCTGGAAGCTTGGCCAATGCCGGTGTAGTCGATACATTTTTCGTGGATGCCACTGTTGATGGCGCGTCATCTTATACCTACGTCGTCATCGCTCAGAATGCCGGTCAGTACTCAGCACATTCTGCGCTGGCATCAGCAAGCGCTGGATTGCTGACTGCACCGATCGTAACTTCCATAGCTCCCGCGACCGGACCTTCGGTTGGTGGAACTGCCGTCACAATTTTCGGCTCCGGTTTTGACAATTCCGGTGTAACAGTGACAATTGACGGCAATCCGGCTGCTTCGGTAGCAGTCGTGTCCGCTGGCCGTATTACTGCGGTAACGCCCTCCGGTGTCGGGCCGGCTGATGTTGTTGTTAGCAACAATTCAGCGGCACTTGCCGGGACACTTCCCAATGGATTTAATTACTTTGCCAATACAGCGCCGGTTGCTAATGCCGGACCTGACCAATTGGGAAGATTTAAGAATACACTGATTACACTCACCGGTCTTGGATCGACCGACGTTGATCTGGACAGCTTGACCTACAACTGGTTGCAGACCTCGGGACCCGCAGTGATTCTCTCGAGTGGGACCGCAGCTCAACCGACATTCACCGCAAATGCAAATGGCGATTATTTCTTCCGCCTGGTAGTGAACGATGGAGTAACGAATTCTATTCCTGACACGGTCCGTGTGCAAGTTGTGGAGCGTGCTCCGGTACTTGCGGCAATTGGACCGCGCAACGTAATTGAAGGCGCCAATCTCAACTTTATCGCAACAGCCGCTGATGCCGATGGCACGACTCCTGTCATGTCGGCGATAAATCTGCCGCTCAATGCGACATTCATCAACAACGGCAACGGTACCGGTACATTCAATTTCAATCCGACATTCGTTCAAGCAGGCGTTTACAACGTCACGTTCATCGCCTCTGACGGAATCCTTGCGGACTCTGAAGTTGTGGCAATTACCGTTAATGAGGCCGGAAATCAACGACCGGTTCTTGCGGCAATTGGTCCACGTAATATCACTGAAGGTTTGAACCTGAATTTCAATACCAGTGCGTCTGATCCGGATGCAACGACTCCAACATTCAGTGCGGTCGGTATTCCCGCCAACGCGACCTACGTCGATAACGGCAACGGGACAGCGACATTTAACTTCAATCCGAACTTTACCCAAGCCGGTGTGTTCAATGTCACGTTCATCGCAACTGACGGAACACTTGCCGATTCTGAAGTTGTGGCTATAACGGTCATTGACAGCGGCAACCAACGGCCAGTTTTGGCGGCTATCGGTCCGCGCAGTGTGACTGAAGGTGCCAATTTGAACTTCATTGCCACTGCAACTGATCCAGATGCAACGACTCCGACGCTGACAGCAGTCAACGTACCGCTCAATGCGACGTTTGTTGACAACGGTAACGGCAGCGGCACATTCAATTTCAATCCGAGCTTTGTGCAATCTGGAATTTTCAATGTGACGTTTATTGCCAGTGACGGCGGACTCGCCGATAGCGAAGTCGTGGCGATCACTGTCAACGATGCCGGCAATCAAAGACCGGTTCTTGCGGCTATTGGACCACAACTGGTCAATGAAGGCGCCAATCTGAATTTCAATGCCAGCGCAATTGATCCCGATGGTACAACGCCGACACTCACGGCAACGGGATTGCCCGTCGGTGCAACATTCAACAACAACGGTGATGGCACTGGCACTTTCAATTTTTCGCCGACATTCGCGCAGTCGGGCATCTACAATGTGACATTTATCGCAACTGACGGTGTGCTTGCCGATAGCGAGGTTGTTGCAGTCAGTGTCAATGATGCCGGAAATCAGGCGCCGGTTCTTACAACAATTGGACCGCGCAACGTCAATGAGGGCGCGGTTTTGAACTTCAACATCAACGCCGGTGACCCCGATTCGAGCATTCCGACATTGTCGGCCGTCGGCGTTCCTACCAATGCCAGTTTTGTCGATAACGGCAACGGAACCGGAACATTCAACTTTGCGCCGGACTTTACTCAGGCCGGCGTGTTCAATGTTACGTTCATAGCATCTGACGGCTTCTTGGCAGATTCCGAAGTAGTAGCCGTAACTGTCAACGAGATGAATCGTCCGCCAGTGCTCGCAGCAATTGGCGCACAGAACGTTACTGAAGGCGTGTTGCTGAGCTTTAGTGCGACTGCAACTGACCTTGATGCGACAATTCCGACGTTGACAGCCGTGAACCTTCCACTGAATGCAACCTTTGTTGACAATGCCAACGGCAGCGGTTCGTTCAATTTCACTCCCGGGTTCAATCAGGCGGGAGTCTTCAATGTGACATTCATCGCTTCCGATGGCTTGTTGGCCGATTCGGAAGTTGTCGCGATTACTGTAATCGACGCTGGAAACCAACGACCGGTTTTGGCGACAATCGGTAACCGGGCGATTCAGGAAGGCAATGTCCTTCAGTTCCGCTTAAGCGCAACTGACGGCGACGGCGCAATTCCCTCGTTGGCGGCATTCACGATTCCTGCCAATGCGATATTTGTAGACTCCACCAACGGAGCAGGTTCATTCACATTCTCGCCGAACTTCAACCAGGCGGGGAGTTTACAACGTGTTGTTCGTTGCCAGTGATGGCGTCTTAGCAGATAGCGAGAGTGTCCAGATTACCGTAGGCGAAGCAGGAAATCTGCCGCCGGTACTCGACTCGATCGGTACCAAGCAGATTGCCGAGGGCAACATCCTGACCTTCCGTGTCCATGCGACGGACGAAGCCGGGACACCAAATCTTCTGGTGAATACGTTGATGAACAACTATGTCTTCGTCGATTCAGGCAACGGCGCCGGTTCGTTTACCTATTCGCCGAACTACTTCGATGCCGGAACCGATACAGTGACTTTCTTCGCGCTTGACGACGATGGCGCTGTCGATCAAGAGAAGGTTGCGATTACGACGCTGGATATCAATCGCGCTCCGAAGATCTCACCAATTGCCAACGTGACGGCAGTGCCCGGAGATTCAGTTAAGATTCACGTAGTCGCGACTGACTCAACCGACGCCAATGGCGGACGTCTCTACTTGCTCGCTTTAGCCAAGCCGACTACTGCGGTATTTACTGATTCAACCAATAATCGCGGGTCACTTCGCTGGTTGCCGACAGCAAGTGATACCGGCATTCATCAGTTTATCGTCTTGTGTACTGACGATGAATCGCCGGCGTTGAGTTCGCGCGACACCGCTACTATCACGGTGCAGGTAACCAACCAAGCACCGGTGTTGGCGGCGATTGGCACGAAGTCGGTAGCGGAAGGGCAGATGCTTGAGTTCCGAATTTCTGCAACCGACCCGGATGGATCTACTCCATTCTTCTATGCTCAGAGTGTTCCTCAGAATGCTATCCTGATCGATTCTGCCAACGGTGCGGGATCATTCCGATTCCAGCCCAGCTTCACGCAGTCAGGATTGTATTCGGTCAAGATATTTGCCTCGGACGGCAACAAGACTGACAATGAGACTGTTCTGATACAGGTTACGAATGTGCCGCAACCGCCAATACTTGTTGTTCCGGCGGATACGCAATTTGTGACCGAGGGCGAGATTCTTGCGTTCCAGATCAGTGCCACCGATCCTGACGGCACAATTCCGCAGTTGAAGATTGATTCGCTGCTTGTACCGCCGCTCAATTCGGTCTTTGTGGATTCCGGTAACGGCAGAGGATCATTTACATTTGCGCCGGTCTTTGTGCAGGCCGGTCTCTATGACCTGACGTTTATCGCAACTGATGGCCAGAGGTCTGATACAGAGCTTGTGGTCGTCAACGTTGAAGAGGCGGGCAATCAAACGCCGGTCCTTGCAGTGCGAAGAAACACGACCGTCTTGAACGATCTTGATACTGTCACTGTGATCGAAGGCGATCTGATTAATTTGACTTTGACTTCATCAGACGCCGATAGTGTTACCGCGAATCTGGATTCAAGCACACCGCTACCGTGGACAAGTACATTTACGGATAATGGAAACGGGACTGCGGCTTTTGAGTGGCAGACTGCGAACTTGCAGTTAGGCATCTATGTGGTTGTTTTCTACGCTATCGATGGCGCGGACAACCAGATAATCGACACTTCGCGCGTTGTGTTGAGGGTCAACGATTCGCCAATTGCACCCGACCAGCCTAATTATACACCGCTTCTGACTTGTCCAATTCCCGCAGATTGCGGAACGCGAATAGTAGCAGAAGGCAATACGGTGAACATCACCTTTTACTCGAACGACGCTGATGAAACGGATCCAATTTTGACGGCAAAGTTGTTTACTGTCAGTGGAAATGATACCACGATTCTGTTTGCCCAGCCATTGCCTGCCAATATGAGTGTGAATGATATGGGCGATACGGCGGTCTTCACATTCAGCCCCAATTTCCAGCAAGCTGGAAGCTATAAGGTTGTTATGCTGGCGATAGATCAGACAAATGCGAATCTGTATCGATATTCGCCGTGGACATTTAGTGTTACCAACGTATCGGTACCGCCGGTTCTGAACCCGATTGGGTCGCTCTCGGTTCTTGAGGGCCAGACTCTTGATATCAATATCACGGGTTCCGATCCAGATGGTCTACCTGTGAATCTTACATCATCCGCACTTCCGTCCGGAGCGACATTTACGGCTCTTACGGGTCAACCTGCAGGCACAGCAACATCTCGGTTGCTCTACACACCGGGATTTACCGCTGCCGGCGTGTATAACCTCGTATTCCGAGTCAGGGAGGCAACCCCGCCGTTAGTCGACACCGAGATGGTCGTCTTGACCGTTATCGAAGCCGGCCCACAGTCGCCCGTGCTCGTGAACTTGAACGCGAGCTACACGGTAAACATCAATTCAGACATTCTCAGGCTCTATCTGCGCTCGTCTGATGTCGATAGTCCACCGGCAGCCCTATCAGTGTCAGGTCAGCCAATAGCGCCGTGGAACGCTGTATTGGTCGATTCCGGTAACGGACGAGGAAGCTATACTCTCGACCCGATACCAAACCAAAAGGACTCGGTCTATAACCTGCGCTTCATAGCTCTAAGCGGCGACGGGCGAGCAGATACCATGTTTACGAGCATATCAGTCATCGACGGCATTTGCGGAGATGCCGACGGATCCATGGCGATTTCGATTGCCGACGTGGTACATTTGATCAACTACATCTTCTCAGGCGGAGCCGCTCCGGCAACCGTCCGAGGAGGCGATCCCGACTGCAGCGGTGCGACCAGCGTTGCGGACGTGGTCTATCTGATTAGTTACATCTTTGGCGGCGGAGCGGCGCCCTGCGCAAGCTGCCCGTAAGCTATCCAACAGGATAGGCCGACTTACTCTTTCAAGCGGATCCTTCAAGGGTCCGCTTGAGCTTTTTAGGGGCAAAAATGGGCTGCGCAATGGCCCCAAAACGGCGTTATCCAGACCGATTCCGAGCAAAAAAGAGTTGACAGAATCGGCTTAAAATTCTATACTTATGGTGTTACGGGAAGAGACTGTTATGCGGTTCCACGGCAAAGTTCGGGCTTTGTCGAAACATGACAGGTCTTAAGGTCTTCACAAGCTAAAAAGCTGTATGTAGCATTCCGACTGTCTGCAAGTTAGACTTTGTTCGAGGTTTGAGTTGCACGCAGGCGTAATTTGTTGCTACAGTTTTATTGGAAGTTGCAGCAATGTCTGTGCGTAGATCGACTCTGACCAACACAAAGTTCTGATACGGTTTACGTGACAAAGTTGAAAAAGATTCATCGTCTAACCTTCCTTAATTTTTTGAAGGAACATTTAGGAGGTGATGCTCCCACCAGCAGAACATCTTTAGGTAAGTTCGAAAGACACGGAATTTAATTGCAACGTTTTCACTCTCTGAAAGGAGCAGAACATGACGAGAAAGCTTTCTCTGTTGTTTGTTCTCGCGTTATTCCTGTTGTCGATCGCAAATGTGACGGCATTCGCGGCTAAGGCCACGAAAGCATCACACAATGGCGTCGACCCTCGCGATCTGGTGAGCGATATACCAGCTCTACCAATCGCCGGTGCTGAAGAAGTATCGTATGATCCTTCCATCGGCAAACCCGGCACTCAGACACCTCCTCAAGCACTTGGATTTAGCCCTGACGGTATCTATACCATCGGTGCTACCTATCAGGATTACCAGCACAACGGTTCCATGGGTCGCCAAATTGCTGTCGGCGGCGGCTGGGTTCACAACGTTTGGATGGTTCTGCCGGGTGCAAGCACGGCGAACCGTGTAGCCGAATATTATGGCTATCAGCTCGGAACTGCGACTGTGGCAAACGTCGCCGATCTTGAAGGCTCAACCGGTAGCGGCTATACTAACATCGGATTTAGCTCGATTGCTAACGTCCCGGTGGTGATTTTCCATAACGTCGCTGGTGGCGGAACCAAGACCGGCCGCGACTTCGCGCTCGGCGCCGCTTCGTTCTCGACTTGGGCCTTCCCGGCTGCCAACTGTCAAGCAATCGTTAGCGGTTCAGATGCTCTCGAAGGTCCGTATATTTGGCCGATCTGCGCCGTCGACAATGATGGCGCCAATGCTATCGTCCATGCGGTCGCCAGCGAAAGCCCGACCACGACCACTGACGTTCAGTCCCTGGTTTACTATCGTTCCAACAACGGTATCACTGCCAGCGGTCCGACTTGCGGATTCTGGATTGACTCAACTGATAATATCACTCCTGTTATCGCCCAAGACCCGAACTCGAACAATGTAGCGATTGTCTACATCCGTTCGAAGGATCAGGCCTTCACCGGCGGTATTCAGCAGCATAACGGTGACGTTGTCTATCGTGAATCAAGCAACCTGGGTAACACCTGGGGAGCATTGGTAAATATCACGGAGTACACCGGCGCCGAGCTTGAGCGCGCATACACCGATTGCGATGCCATGTACACTGCAGACGGCTGTCTCCATGTTGCATGGAACGCTCCGACCTTTGACTCAGTTGCCGGTACTGTGTCATCACAGGCTGCCAAGCTTCGTCACTGGGATGATTGCGGCCAGTGCATCAGTCTTGCCATCGATGCTAATCACTTTGATGCAGCCGGCGACGTCGGCGCTTGGACGAAGAACGTTGCCAAGATGAATCTTAGTGAGTGTACCGTTGGTGCTAACAAGATCCTGTATCTGACCTACACCTATTTCAAGAGCGACGAGACCGATCCGTTGACCTTCGACGTGTCAGCCGGCGCTTTCAAGAATGGTGACATTTATGCTCAGGCTTCAAGCTCGAGCGGTTTGACTTGGGGTCCTCCGGTTAACTTGACCAATACCACGACGCACAATTGCGCCGCGGGTACCTGCAAATCAGAGCATTGGTCATCATCCGCCATGTACGTGACCGACTCACTGCGCATCCAGTATGTTGAAGATACTGATGCTGGTGGTATCGTTCAGACCGAAGGCACCTGGACCAACAGCCCGATTAAGAACATCTCCGTCGGCTGTTTCTCCATGACATCATTTGTCAGCCTTGGCGCCACCCCGGCTGAGTATGTGTATCCGTACACCACTACTCCGGGACAGATCAAGAACGAGAACATCACCTTGTCGAACTCCGGTAACAGCGCTGCCAATTGGTCAGTGACTGCCACCGGCGGTTTCATCACGTTCCCGGTTGGTCCGTCTGCTGGCGTTTGCCCGGCTGGCTGTACCAACACCTCCGTATTCCAGGCTCGTATCACGGGTCCGGGCACGCAGGGTCTCTATCAGGGAACAATCGACGTGACCTACACCACACCTGATAAGGGTGCCATGGCGGTTACCTCGATCCCGGTTAGTTTGTATAACTTCAATCCGTTCCACCTTCCGCAGAACTCTGCACTTCGTACGAACATCAACCAGTTGAACGTCAACCAGGCTTCGCAAGTCTCGGCTAACGTCGCCGGTAGAATGTTCAACTACTTCGCAGACCACGCGGATACCAGCTACCTCTATGAAGGTCACCTGATTATTGGTAACGACGTATTGAATCTGAGCTATTCGACCTTCGGCGGCGTCGGCGCCCCGACCGGAACGAACCCGTATGGTTACACCTACGCGGCGACCGCCGGCATGACGATCGACTCAACCTCCTTTGGTACCTACAGAAGAGCCACTGGTAAGGGTGTCAACCGCGACTCCACTATTGGCTTTGACGTTAATTGGTATACCTCCAAGCACCCGGACAGCGGCGACTTCTATGTTGGCCAGTTCAAAGTGTACAAGGGACCCAAGAATCCAGCCGGCACCATAAGCAATGTTAGCCTTGCTTACTACACCGATTGGGATATTCCGTCAGACTCAGCTTCTGATAACACTGCTGGATCGATTCCTAGCCTTGCTGCCGTATGGCAGAGAGGTGCCTGGTCGGTCGGTAGCGAAGCCCGCTACGGTGCCACCGCTGCCTACAGAAATGATGGCAATGACATCGTCGGCGGTTGGGTACTTGACAACCCGACATACATCTATCCGGACAACGGATATGATAACGACTCAATTTGGGCAATCACGGAAACCCTCACTCAAGGCACGTACCGCCTGTATTCTGGCGTTGCTGAAGACTTGAGCGGTGGTGTCCTGATCCATCGCGATCTGACCATCAATGGCGCGACCAACGATACTGCCAGATTTGTGGTAGTTATTGCTGGTACTCGTGCAGGTGGTTTGGTCGGCGTGACAGCGTCATTGAACAAGGCCCAAGAGTTCCTTTGCGGACTTGGTCTTGCTCCGAATGCTGATATCTGCTCGGCTTGCCTATGCGGTGACGCCAACAACAGCGGCGGCTTCAGCATCTCTGACGCCGTGTACATTATCGCCCACATCTTTGGTGGTGGCCCGGCCCCGGCTCAGCCGTGTCTTGGCGACGCCAATGGTAGCGGCGGTATCAGCATTTCTGACGCCGTGTACTTGATCGCCCACATCTTCGGCGGTGGTCCGGCTCCGTTCTGCCCGTAATTTGTGATCATATTCTGATGTGAGTAATCACATTGGATGAATCATAAAGTAAGCCGCACTTGACTTCGGTCAGGTGCGGCTTCTTATTTGTGGCCAGAATATCCCCGGCGACCTTCTGAGTGCGTATCTACGGTTGACTTTTTGGTCAATGGTGGCTATATTCAAATGTTGGGGCAGATTAAAACCGTTGATAGACATCACATTCTTGGAATACCCGAAGGAGCCGTTCATGGACTTTTCCCCGACGACTGTCATTGCCCGTTGCAAAAGCATTTTACTAATTGCGATCTTATTGCTGATGATCGGACAGCCAGTCAGCGCCGTCGTTCAACCGGACGGAAGCACCGGCGGAGATTGGTGGTATGCCAAGGGTGTATTGGTAATCAAATTCTCCGATGATTACTCCAGATCTTCTTTTTCAGTTGATAAGCAGAATCCGCAAACCGGGTTCTCCGCTGTAGATGCGCTATTCAACACCTATCGGGTTAATGCTCTTGAGAAGATGTTTGTCCAGACAGAAAAATCGCTGTCACGCGGTGACCAAGATCTTTCAGGCTACTACCGAGTTACTTTCGACACGACTCTAAGTCTTGACGATGCCTTCAAGGAGTTTGCGGCGCTCGACCAGGTTGCTGGAGTCGAAAAGGTCGGAGTTCATCCGATTGATGCAACTCCCAATGATGCTTCGTTCAGCGGGCTGTGGGGTCTGCACCAGGCAAATGACCGAGATATTGATGCGCCGGAAGCCTGGGATATTGAAAGCGGTGACAGTTCAATTCTCGTAGGAGCAATGGACACCGGTGTACAGTGGCAGCATCCCGATTTGGCGGGAGCGTCACCTTATATCAACGGAAACGTCTGGATCAACTGGGCGGAGTATAACGGATTCGAAAACGAAGATGATGATGGCAACGGATACGTCGATGACATCCGCGGCTGGGACTGGGTTGATGTGACCGGTCAATGGTCGGGTGAAGACGGCGGAACACCGGACAACAATCCAATGGATTTTAACGGGCATGGCACTCATACTGCCGGCACAATGGCAGCAATTACCAACAACTCAATTGGTGTAGCCGGGGTGGCAGGAGGTTGGACTCCGACGGGCGGTTGCCGGGTTGTGCCGCTGCGAATCGGTTGGTCTCAGGCCAACTCGTCCGGTGGTGAGACCGGTTATGTACGGATGGATTTTGCCGCGCAAGCATTCAACTATGCGACGCAACTTGGCGTGACGGCAGTCAATTGCAGTTGGGGATCTTCCAATTCCGGCGGTATTTCTGCCGCAGTGGACAATGCGATTGCCAATGGCATGGTTGTGGTCACTTCTTCAGGGAACAGCGGCAACACCACAGCAAGTTACCTTGCGGCGCGCACAGATGTGTTGGCTGTCGCATCAGTCACTTCTACCGGTGCGAAATCTTCCTTCTCGAATTATGGCACATGGGTTGACGTATCGGCGCCCGGTTCCAGCATCAACTCGACTTATTCCAACCACGGCAGTGCTACCTATGGATTCTTGAGCGGTACTTCAATGGCATCGCCGCACGTCGCCGGCTTGGCAGGTTTGATTCGCTCGCGCGTTCCTGGTTTGAGTTCTTCAGAAGTGCGCGACTTGATTGTCGCATCGACCGACAATATCGACGCTCAGAATCCAAGTTACATTGGTATGCTTGGCACCGGCAGAATTAACGCCTTTACGGCACTGCAATCCTTGTTCTCGGCGACCGCTTCTGCCGATGTCCAGATTGGTTCTGCTCCATTGTCGGTGAGCTTCAACGGAAGTTCAGCCTCGGTCGTAAACACGTGGATGTGGTTCTTTGGCGATGGCGACAGCGCCGCCGGCCAGAATGCGATGCATGAATATACGACTCCCGGCACTTATGATGTCAGTCTTCGAATTACCGGCCCGGAAGGCGAGGCGACAGAGTATATGCCGTCCTTCGTGATCGTTCATGCGGATTCAATAGAGTTTGTAGGATTTAACGGTGACGCTGGCGATCCGTTGGTATGTGACGTAAGATTGAAGAATTTCGCTCCGATAACCTCATTGCGTTTGCCGGTAACTTATGCAGGCAACATGAATATCACATTGGATTCGGTATCATACGTCGGAACACGAGCAGCCGATTTTACATCAAAGTCCACCGCATCCAATGATCCTTCCAGCAAGCGATTCACGCTGCAATTTACTGACAATGACGGCGGCATACCAGAGGGTGACGGTACGCTTTTTCGGATGTACTTCCGGTACAATGCTACACCGCCGCTGGTTGGCTTGAATCTCGTTGATACTACGCGCTACTCCACGCTGTTATTCACGATTAACACGCCCGTGGGAAGTTATGCTCCGGCGATTATTCCCGGGACGTTGAATGTCGCTGGAGGGCTTCGCGGAGATGCTAACGTCGATGGTGTGCTGAGTGTGAGCGATCCTGTTTACCTCATCAACTACATCTTCAGTGGCGGAGCTGCACCACCGGTTTATAATGGCGATGCCGATGCCAGCACAGTAGTCAATATCTCGGATGCCGTGTACTTGATTGCTCACATCTTCAGTGGGGGCCCGCCTCCGCCGCAATGAGCAAAATTGGATTAATAAGCGGCTTTGCAGCACTTGTGACATGTCTGTGACGTGTGGGCATAAGTGCGAAAGAGACGGGCAAATTCGATTTTTTATGTTGCTAAAAATAAGTTGACTTGACATCTTTAACTGGATATATAGCTGGAACTTTGCGTCTGCATTTGTGTGTTATAGGTAGTAGCCTGTACATTTCTAACACGGATTGCGAGACTTGCACATGCGACGCACTATTGGACAAGAATTTAGATTGATTGACCTTGATAGGAGGTAACATGAAAAGCAAATTGTTTATGGCATTGGTTGCCGTTTTTCTAACGCTGCCGTTGTTCGCAGCATTTGGACAAGAACCATGCGGCACAGATCCCGGTGCTAGGGATACGGTGCGTGTTGGCCCAGTTGTGGTTCCAGTTGTGACGCCGGGTGACACATTTGCGGTGCCGATATATATGTACTCTGATAGTCCAGTTCTGGGTATGTCGCTCGGGATTAAGTGGAGCGGGACCAATATTCGTTACTACAAGATGGCTTTTAACCCAGATTTTGTTACTTTAGGTTTTCAGAGACAGATTTATAGAACTGACACAACACTGAGCATAATTGGTCCTGGAGTAGTCTCGTTTGATCCAAGTAGTCCATTTCCGGCAAACACAGGAAATGTGGCGGTTAAAATTTGGGACATTTGGTTCCAAGTGAAAGCAGGGGCTACTGCGGATGTCATCAGCTTAGACTCTGCCAAGTTTGGCCCTGCTGGTCGCTTTTTAATCTCTGATGAAACTGGCGCTAATGACATCTGTCCCGAATTTGTCAATTCGCCGACTAACGCGGACGTAAGATTGCCCGTGCAGGAGTTTGACGGACCGGTGCTCCCGGAAGCATTCTCAATTAGCCAGAACAACCCGAATCCGTTTAATCCGACGACGTCAATAGATTTCGCTCTTCCGACAGCAGCCAAGACCAAGATTGAAGTTTTCAACATTCTTGGTCAGAAGGTGAAAACGCTAGTTGACGAGTATTTGACCGCTGGCAACAAGCGCGTTGATTGGGATGGTACCGATGATCGCGGCTCGGCCGTCGCGTCGGGTATTTACCTCTACAGAATGACTGCAAATGACTTTACTGAAACCAAGAAGATGATGCTGATGAAGTAAGTCTCTTGGGGACTTGATATTAAGCCCTCTGCGGTTCGCCGCGGAGGGCTTTTTGTTTATAGCCACTAACATCGTCTTGTTTGGTAATGGTCTGTACGGCAATACCTTAAAGGAATATTCACCTTTTGCTATTATTTGATTGACTTGGCGATGTTTATGTGTTACTATGACCCCTCGCTAAGGGCATGATAGCAGTAACTGGACATAAATTCACGATTGGCAAAGAAGAATATTTGCCCTACGCTGTTGAAATACAGTACTTTAGGGTAAATAAACGATATTGGTCGATCTGCTTCGAGCGCATACGACGCGCTGGTTTCCGTATGATATCCACGGCGATACCGTGGTCCCTCCATGAAGACAGTCACCGCGAGTTCGATTTCTCCGGATTTACAGACCAAGCCAAAGACCTAATCGTCTTTATCGAGCTGGCCCGAGAATTCGGATTTAAGATCCTTCTACGACCGGGACCGGTCGTTTTCTCAGAGCTTCCAAACGGAGGAATGCCGCCCTTCTTGAATAAGCATCCGGAGATTTTCTCCTGCGACTCGCGCGGAGCCATCACGCAGACACAGATGGCAAATGGACTCCCCGAGTTCCATTATCCGTCGATGTCGCATCCCAAGATGCAGAATTTCGTCAAGCACTACATCAACGGCCTTACGGAAATTATCAAGAATTACATCTATCCGCGCGGACCCTTGTTCCTGGTTGAACTCGACTCAGGCTCCTATTTCGGCGGCGATCCATATCCTTGGAAGTCGGATTACAATCCGCACGTTACAGGTGTGCTGTATCCTCAATTTCTCGAGAAGCGATACGGCGACGTCAAGAGTCTCAATGCTGCCTATGGAGAGTCGGCTACTGAGTTCACGGACGTGAAACCACCCAAGGACTTCATTATTGCCAAGGACGTCTCCTTCACGAAGTTGATGGATTGGTATCGGTTCAAGGAATATGTCATAAATGAAAATGCGACGCACATGGTCGACCTCTATAAGAGCTTCCAGTGCGAGCCGCTGTTCTATCAGACCTTGGCTTTCCACAAATCGTGCCAGGCGCCAATGACGCCGATTGTATCTTCCGAAGGTGAGATTTTCCCGACCATCCAGATCACTTGGGATAGTTCTTCAACGGCGATGCTTCAGAAGGTACGTTACTTGCGCGCCAACTCGGAATTCCCGTGGGCTTCGGCGATTTCGCTTGGCAATCAGACGACCGATTTTAACACGACCAAAAAGCATTTCCCGATCACGGCTGATGCTACCAAGTATATTTTGACGCTGAGTCTGGCTGGTGGCATTAAGGGTGTCAACACTTACAAGTTTGTCGAGACCGATCATTGGTATGACTCGCCGTTGGCTCTTGATGGAACAATTCAGGAGTCGTTCGAGGTAGTACGCAAGTACATGACTTCGTTGACGACTATCGATGTCGGTGCCTTTACACAGCCGGCGACAATCGGTATGGCAGCTTATCGGTTGAACAACTGGGTTTCGTTGTTTGAGGATGCCGGTCCATTCGGTTATGTTCAGACTCTGAATGAATTCACGATGCCGGAGATTGGCCGCGACTTAGATCGAATCAAGCAAGATTTCATCATTCCTGATTTAGACAGCCCGGCTTCATTTGAAGGAATCAAGCACTTGATCGTTCCGATTACGGAGATCATGGATGAAGAGAAGCAGGAATTCTTGGTTGAGAAAGCCAAGGAAGGGACCAATCTAATTCTTGTCGGCTTACTGCCTCGATTCAATTCCGATCTCGGCAAGTGTGAAGTTCTTGCCAATGCTATCAATTGCAAGACACAGGCTTTGGGCAAGATTGGCACTGTTATCACAAGCAAGGACAAGTTCCCAAGCTACGTCTTCGGTTCAATCAACACAACCGCTCGCAAGTCGAAGAAGCTTGCAACTTATACCAAGAAAAACATCGGGTTGGTGATTAACAAGTTCAAGGGTCAGATCATACTGCTGACGTTCGATATTTCTTCGCAAGGAAATCACATGAAGGTGAATTTCCTGCACAACATCCTTGAAGATCTCGGCGTAAAGTTTCCGATTCAGACTTCACACCCCAACGTTCGCGTTTTCTTGCACAAAGGCGAGAAGGGCTCGATGCTTTACATACTGAATTCGATGCCGAGCCAGATATTCCGCCGTTCGCGCGTCATGCCGACTAAGGTCGTTGTCCAGGTTGATCTAAAGGCATTTGGTATGAAGGGGAGTAAAGTTCGGATGGTTGACATCTTCACGAATGAAGAGATCCTCACGACTGCAGAAGAGCTGCATGAAGGGCTTTACTTTACACTTTCGACACTCGACTCGCGTGCATACTTCCTTACAGCGAAGTAACTCCAAACTCTATTTAATTCCAACCAATTCCAGTAGCCCAGGCTAAAGCACCGCGCTTCGTCTACGGGCATCCTTGGCACGGAGCCGGTCCGCTGCTGAACATGTAGTTGATTAGATAAACTATATCTGTGATAACCGCCTGCCCGTCGCAATTGACGTCGCCATGATACTTGTCCATCGGCGCCGTACCATTTCCAAATACATAGTCGATGAAGAAGACGGCGTCTGCAATATTGACGTCTCCTGAACCATTGAGATCGCCGCAGATGCGGCCAAGATCATACTTCACGAGTTTGCGATGTAACAAATCGGGGATTACAGTATCGAAGAGGTAGAGAATCCAATATGTCTGCCCTCGTTCGTCGGAAACGAAGTCTCCGACAGAAGAATATGTTTCAGTGGAGCTCCACAACACATTGCCGGTAGGCAAATATTGGGTCACTCGATCGCTCGGCGACCAAGTGAGCAGTGTATTGTTGCCTCCGAATTTTATCGGGAATGGAACAGGCAGGCTTCCAAGGAGCTTATCAAGAACCAATGCGCCGTTTTCATCCCGACCTTGAAGCAATTGTTGTCCGGTAGTTCCTGCGACAACCCAATAGAATCTTCCACGTCGATCGGAACAGACGGCATTCATGTTATTGAAAGCCATCCGCGGCCCAGTCACATTAAACACGAGACTGCCGGTCGGGCTGAATTTCTTATAGATAGTGGTGGCCGGATCCGAGAAGATAGCAAGGTAATTACCGTTACTATCGACTGCGCCGCCCTGGTAGTAGACTCCTGCCTGAGCATTAAGGCTTGAGTAAGTTGTGCAAAGCGAGTCTCCATTTAGGTTGTAACCAGCGACGAACCCATCAATCGCAGAACTCTGGGAAAGTGTTCCTCCGGTTACGAAAATAGTCTGACCGAATGTCGCTACCTTCTCAAAAATCACACTCGGCTCCGCAAGAGCGTCCTCCCGTTGCCAGAGTAGTACTCCAGCCGATGAATAGCGCAGTAGGAATGTCCTGGCGTCCGCGCGAAGCGGTTCAGCCGGATTGTCGACTATGAAGTTGGCGCAGACAACGACATTTCCAGCGGCATCGATCACAAGATCGCGGGCAGCAGATTGCTTGAATGTCCCAGCTGGCAGGAACGACTCATCCCAATCGATGTCTCCGGTAGAAGCATTGAACCGGTAGACCACGGCCGGCGATACGTTTTGCGAAGCGAACTGCGCCAAGACGTAGACATTGCCTTGAGCATCAACTTGAGCAGCGATCGGCAGCTTCAGTTCGAGACCTGAGGTGGTATCGCTCCATGCAAGTGTCCCATTCGGAAGATACTTCTTGACGAAGATCTCGGCGTTTTCGGGTGATTCGACATAATAACGCCCGATTACATAAGCGTTGCCGCTTGGATCAAGCCGAACGAAATAAGGTGCCTCGGTTTCTGGAAACGTCTTTTCCCACTGAAAACCGATAGCAATAAGTGGCTCAACAGCAATGAGTAAGACGAATGCGAGCGTGAGTAGTCTAAACATATTCTAAGAGCGCCTTTCTATATGTGCAGTATCGGCCAATTCCGGTCGTTTGTTAGTACAGGAACAGCGGGAACAGAGCCTCGCAATTAGAATAACGCCGCGACAGGTCAATTCGCAAGTAGATCGATTCTTAATAGGTCAAATCAACGCAGATTAACACCTGCTAACACAATTTTTGCAACGGCGTCACTTTGGCGACGTACAAGTTAGGGACTGTTTGGATGCTTGCGAGGCAAGCAGTTAGGAACTTACTTCGAAACAGCCGGAACTATTGCTGACTTTAACAAGTTTTTGTTGACATGTAACAATTCCACATCGAGAAAATCCTTGACAAGGAAGAGAACTATGGCTATTATACTGGTCTTGCGGATTAGGAGGTCGGAGTGAAGGGAGTCGCACATATAGCTTCAGTGAGACGCTGGAGCGGTTTCCTGCTCTTCGCCCTTGTCGGCGTAATCTTCGGTTTTATCATTTCCAGCAACACAAATTTCCTCAACATCGCCCAGTCGCAACCGCAGGGTGAAGTTCAATTAGCTCGTTCTACGGCGCCGAGAGCGTCAATCTACCCGATCAACGCCAATGGCGAATCGCCGTTTGTTGCGGTCGTTGAACAAATACGCGATGCAGTTGTCAATATCCGCGCAGAACGTATCGAGAAGTTGACTCCATACCAGCAGCGTTGGATGAAGTTCTGGGGCTACCCGCCCAATGATCAAACTGAAGTCTCAATGGGTACCGGTTTCTTTTTCCGTGAAGACGGCTACATCCTGACTAACCACCATGTAATCGCCGGTGCGAAAGAAATCACAGTCACGTTGGCCGACTATCGTCAGGTTAAAGCGCAATTGATGGGCGAGGATGCCTCGACCGATCTGGCAGTACTCAAGGTTTCTGGCGGTGGATTTCCGGCCATTGAACTTGGCGATTCGGATTCCATCAAGGTCGGCGAGTGGGTGATTGCGATCGGCAATCCGTTCCCTTCACAAGGACTTGACCGCACGGTAACGGTCGGAGTTATCTCCGCCAAGGGCCGTCGCGGGCTGAATTTTGGCGATGACTCACCAGAGTACCAGGACTATATCCAGACGGATGCTGCAATCAATCCCGGTAACTCGGGCGGTCCTCTTGTCGATCTCGACGGGTACCTTGTAGGTATCAACTCGGCAATTGCGACCTCGACCGGACAGTCTGCCGGAATCGGATTTGCGATTCCAGCCAACTTGGTCAGATCAATTCTTCCGGACTTAGTAAAGGGCACCAAGATTGAGCGTGGATGGCTCGGAGTTGTATTGAACAATCTCGACCCGATCCAGGCCGAGGCAAATGGTCTACCTAATGCGCGTGGCGTATTCTTACGCGAAGTGCGCCCCGATTCGCCCGCTTCCGAAGGTGGTCTGGAAAGTGGCGACATTATTACTAAGTTCAATGAAACCCAGGTAGACGACCAGGATCACTTCCGCTATCTCGTTGCCGGGGCAAAGTCGGGAGCCACTGTAAAGATGCAGGTTTACCGCAAGGGAAGACCGATGCTTCTGAATGTAACCTTGGGCGACCGTGAACAGGGCCTCTCACAGGAGATTCCGAGTCAACAGACTCCGAGACAAAGCGGATCGCCGGAAGAGCCTTCAGTCGACACTTGGTTCGGTATGGCGGTCGAGACGGCTACTGAGCAACTTGCTGAGCAGTATGGTGTGGAGTTCCACGCCGGTGTTATGGTCACTTATGTTCAGCCGGGAAGCCAAGCGGATATTGAAGGTGTTACGCCGGGAACCATCTTGTTTGAAATCGATCACCAGTCAGTCCTGAACAAAGAACTGTTTTACAATCTTAAAGGGACATTGAGCGGACGCACGAAGGCTATCGCCCTGATCGGTTATGATATTCGCGGCAATATCAAATATTTCGCCATTAAACCATCTTAGAAGATACGTACAAAGAATCTCTAACATGTTTTGGGAGGATAAGAACGGGAATTGGTAATCATTAACAATTTACGAGGACAGGTTTGACTTTGGCGAGACAGTCAAAGAAGTATCGGGATGAGGACAGGTCTTTAGATCTGTATCTGCGGGAAATTGGGGAGACTCCGCTCATTTCAGCCGACGAAGAAGTGCGCCTGGCGAAAAAGATTCACGAAGGTGATCAGAAGGCGTTAGAGGCTTTGACCAAAGCCAATCTTCGGTTTGTGGTGAGCGTAGCCAAGCAGTATCAGAATCAGGGACTGTTGCTGGCGGATCTAATCAATGAGGGGAACATCGGTCTGATCAAGGCCGCAAAACGGTTCGACTGGACGCGTGGGTTCAAGTTCATTTCCTATGCTGTCTGGTGGATCCGGCAGGCGATTCTGCAGGCGTTGGCCGAGCAGTCGCGCATTGTCCGTCTTCCGCTCAACCGCGTCGGTACCTTGCACAAAATCGGCAAGGTGTCATCGTCGCTCGAGCAGGAGTATGGCCGTGAGCCGTCGCCGGAAGAAATCGCGAACGAGTTGGAGCTTTCCGAAGCGGAAGTTTCCGATACGCTCAAGATTTCCAATTCGCATCTGTCACTGGATGCGCCGTTTTCGGTATCGGAAGACAACAGTCTGATCGACGTACTCGAAGATGAGTTCCAGCCTGCACCCGATGAAGCGTTGCTCGACCAGTCGCTGCGATTGGAAATCGAGAAAGCGCTCGACACTCTAACTCCGCGCGAGGCAGAGGTGATCAATCTTTACTTTGGCCTTAATCATGAGAAGGCACTAACGTTGGAAGAGATTGGCGCCCGTTTTAATCTTACGCGCGAGCGAGTGAGACAGATTAAAGAGAAAGCCATACGCCGTCTGCGTCACGCTTCGCGTTCACGCAGCCTTAGGGCGTACCTGACTTAGAGCACATCTCCAAGATTCGTATTTGAAGCGGCAGTCCACCAACTGCCGCTTTTTTTTTGCGTGACCACCAATTGTCTACTTTCAACTGTCAACCGGATTCACTTTGAGCCTTTGATGATCTCAACTGATCCCGGAATTGATGTCCGACTATTCGGATTCACCATCTCTGATGCCGTCTACCTAATCATCTACATCTTCTCCGGCGGCGCCGCACCATGTTCTGCCTGTCCGTAATAATCCGATGATCGAATCGCAAGCCGGAGGAGCAGTGTTGCTCCTCCGGCCTCTTCTTCAAGAAATCACGGCGTTATAATCGAACAAGAACTCCAAGTTCCCGTCTATCTACTGTAGTCTCGATTCTTCAACCATCGGCGCCGCCGCCGGGTTAGGGAACTGCAGGAGGAGTTGCTAATGTCGCTGTCGATTATGACTGTCGCCGCGGTCTTCTCATCTCTTCTCTTCACATTTGCACCAACAGGTACATCGGTGTCTGAACATGCCGATCGCTATGGTCTTCAAGCAACGCTAAACGACAGTTCGCTAATAACCGAAGCGAAAACTCTTAGCTCTCCGGTCAAGGAATCGGTCGATAACAATCTCGATTCCTTCATTGTCGCGACAATGACACAGTACCATATTGCCGGACTTTCCGCGTGCATTGTCAGAGACGGGGGAATCGCCTGGCAGGGTGCGTACGGTTATGCCAACATCGCCGCCAATATTGAAGTCACCGACACCACCCTTTTCATGCTCGCCTCCGTCTCAAAGACTGTAACCGGCATGGCTCTGATGAAGCTTTGGGAGAATGGTCACTTTGATCTCGATGACGATATCAACGATTATTTGCCTATTGAAATCGTGAATCCGAACTTTTCGAATTTGCCAATCACCTTCCGCATGTTGCTTAGTCACACCTCGAGCCTCAAGGACAATTGGACAGTGATGTACTCCACCTATGTCTATGGCGATACGCCATTCCTGCTCGAGGACTATGTCGCCGCCTACTTTGTGCCCGGCGGCGAATTCTACGATTCCGTTTCTAACTTCCACACCTGGTCGCCGCGAAGCGCCTGGAATTACTGTAATCATGGCTTCGTTCTGATCGGTTATCTGGTGCAGGTCATTTCCGGCGTGCCGTTCGCGGACTATTGCCGCGATTCGCTTTTCACTCCAATGGGGATGAACAATTCCCATTGGTTCGTTGCCGGACTCGATGGCTCAGACATCGCGATGCCATATCACTGGAACGGCACCCAGTATCAGGCACTGGGGCAATTCGGCTATGCCGACTATCCGGCCGGGACGCTCCGCTCCAGCGCTCCGCAGATGGCCCGCCACCTGCTTACGCACTTGCAGCGTGGCCGCATCGACACCATTCAGGTCCTGAATTCAACCACTATCGATACAATCACGACACGGCACTATCCGACTATCGCCAGCCAACAGGGACTCACCTGGTATCGCGCCAATTTCGACGGCCAATGGGTTTGGGAACACAGCGGCGGCGATCAGGGTGTCTGCACGCGCATTGGGTTCTGCCCCGCCAAACAGACCGGTATCGTCGTCTTGACCAACAGTGAAGCATTCGGCGGCGTCAGCAATATCGTCACCAGGCTCTGGTTTGAGGCAAATGGCCGCGGCGACCGCGATTTCGACGGCATTGCTGACTCGCTCGACAACTGCCCCGGATAACCCCAATGCAACCCAGATCGATTCCGACGGCGATTTGCGCGGTGATGTGTGCGACAACTGCCCCAACTTAGCCAATCCCGACCAAGCCGATGAAAATAACGACGGTGTCGGCGACCTCTGTGATGGACAATTGCACATTGTCAGTAGCACGCTGCCCGACGCCTACCTTGGCATGCCATACTTTTACAATTTTGAGGCGTTTGGCGGCACGAAACCCTACCACTGGGGATTCAACGGCGGCGACCTGCCATACGGTTGTGAGTTTGCCGGTGATACCGTCGGCATGCTGGCCGGAGTACCGACCTTAAATGCGACCTATTTTTTCACGCTTACCTGTAGTGATTCAGAGTTTCCCGTTCACGGAGACACTATGAATTTCATGATCACCGTGACCAACCCGCCGTACATTTGCGGCGATGCCGATGGTTCGGGAACAGTGACGATTTCAGATGCAGTGATGCTTATCAGCTATATTTTTGGCGGCGGTCCAGCTCCCGATCCATTGCTTTCCGGAGATGCAGAGTGCAGTGGGGCAGTGACCATTTCTGATGCAGTCTATCTTATCAGCTACATTTTCGGCGGTGGCGCGGCGCCCTGTGCGGAATGTCCGTAGATTATCGAATCAAGTAATCAAATACACCAAGCGGCAGTCCACCAACTGCCGCTTTTTTGTTGCCTCACAATTCACGATTCAGATTGTCCTAATTGTGTTGTCCAGATTTTTTACTCGTTTTGCGCAAGTATCGGGCACGGCCGCTTGTCAAAGTAGATATAATTGTCTCGAAAAGAGATTCTAATCTACTGTACTTTCCGGAGAGTAAGCCATGCCAAAACCAATCCTCATCGTTCTACTGATTCTGAGCCTTTTTTGCAGCGCCGGTGCGCAAGACCTCTATGACGTCAGCACAATTCACACTGTCCAGATCGTCTTCCCCCAATCGAATTGGGATCAGTTGCTTGATAATCTGTATGCGGCGGGCGAAGACCGTTTGCTGGGGACAGTGACAATTGATGGAATCTTGTACGACAGTGTGGGTGTGCGGTACAAAGGGAATAGCACTTACAGTCCGAGTCGCACCAAGAATCCATTCAACATCAAACTGGACCACATCATTAATGACCAGACTCATCAAGGTTACGGCACGCTCAAGCTGGCGAATGTCTGGTTTGACCCGAGTTTTGTGCGGGAAGTACTTGGCTACGAGATCGCTCGAAAGTACATGGCTGCGAGCCAATCAAGCTACGCAAATGTCTATGTGAATGGGACACTGATGGGGCTGTATACCAGTGTACAAGATGTCGACAAGCTCTTCACGCGAACTCATTATCAGAGTGACGAAGGCGCCAGAATCAAGGGCGACATGGATGGTCCGCCCAGGGGCTGGGTAATCTGGGGATACGAGGGTCAGGACTCGACGTCCTATATGGACACATATGAACTTGACTCCGACCACGGTTGGCCCGATTTGATCGACTTCCTGGATACGCTCAACAACTACACCGCGGCAGTAGAGAGTGTGCTCGATGTAGATCGCCACCTCTGGATGCTCGCCTACGACAACCTATTGGTCAATCTGGATGCTCCGATCAACTTCGGGCACAATTTCTATCTTTATCGAGATGATGCGTATCAGTTCAATCCGATTATCTGGGATTTGAATATGTGCTTTGGCGGTTTTACATCGATAATCGGCGGCGGAAATCTCAATGTTACACAGATGCAGCAACTGAATCCATTCTTAAACGAAAGTCACGCGAACTACCCGATCGTGAACAAGTTTCTTCAGAATGCGACCTATCGTAAGATGTACATCGCTCACATGAAGACATTAGTTGTGGAGAACTTTTCCAATGGCTGGTACTCGACCAGAGCGACCGAACTGCAGAGCATCATAACTGCGGCTGTCCAGGCGGATCCAAACAAACCTTACACTTTCAGTAACTTCACAGCCAATCTAAATACGCAAGTCGGACAGACGCCGGGTATCACTCAGCTTATGAATGCGCGAGCAACATACATCAACAATCACGCTTCATTCCAAGCCGCCGGTCCGGCGATCACTTTGGTAACCTACTCACCCGCCGTTGTTGCAGCGAACGCGTCAGTTACAGTGGTTGCGACTGTCGGCAGTGCCACCAGCGTTAAGGTCGGTTATCGTGACAACACTGCGATGCCAT
>JADJGC010000014.1 GCA_016708315.1 bacterium | reverse complement strand
TGCGTCGCCAGACTTACCAGTTGGCCGAATTTCGTGTGGGTGCGCGATTCCAAAAGTTCGAAGGAAGGAGGCTTGCGATGGAAGAGTGGCGGTGAGATAGACCCTTGCGGACGTTCGAATGAAAGTACTTGAATTTCCAAATTGGTAGCATTACTGGACCAATTTCGAATCCTCTATAGTCTACAAGGACGCAGCATCGGTCAAGGTGATCCTTCAAATGTTCCCATACAAAGGTCGATTCGTCTGATTTATCAACATTAGCGTCCAATAGAGTCTTGCGAATCACAGCGCAATTCTCCGCGACCACATATGCCGGAACAAATAATATATTAGACGGCCGTTTGTCGACTATGTCGTCAAGTTGTTGTAACTGGGAACTATTGGCGAAATGACCTCGCAAAATGTGGACCATCTTGTCGAAGGCAGGATGAACTTGGAATATTCAAAGCAAAATTGCTGCGAATGACGTTCTTTGCAACATGAGCATCGTCAAAGACACCTGCATCCAAGTCTTCGTTTCGAAAATTGTCTTACCGTTGAATGCGGCGGCGTAATTAGTTATGCAGAAGTTCGAGCCGGAATGATAAGCTGTCTGGTTTTGCCACTGCCCGCTATAGTAACTTGAGTGCGCTAGACCAATTTCTAGTGCGCGCCTGTAGTTTGCTCAATCAGTTGATTGTTTGGGCATAGATACAGAACTCTACCTTTCTGCTCATTCACGAGGGACTGGGCTATAAGCAATCCAACCAGTGTCTTGCCGCCGCCAGTGTTCATTTGGATTAAGACATCTTGGGTTGTCCTATTTGCATCCCATAGCTTGAGAGCTTCGGCTTGTGGTTCCCAAATGTTTTTGATTGAACCTCTCAGCGTAAGTCTCTCAAAGATTTTTAGCGGGTCGGTTGGTCGAGGAGTCGAGAAAACTGAAACTCTAAGTTTTTCATTTGTTGCCCAGTGCCTTCAATTCGTGATTGATCGTCCTCAATATCCACCCAACCGGCATCCTGAGTGAGAGTTATCTGCGCGGCAAAACTCCATGACCTTGCTGATTCAGAATGGGTGGAGGAGGAATCGAACCTCCCAAGCGACTCCCCATGCAAACAGGCAAAAGTCTGCCTTCTTGTCCTAAGCACACATCGAGTCTTGGAAACTGGTCACCTGACCAGAACCCTCCCAGCAGCGCTTTCCCCACTACCAATGTAACGATCAAAAGAAACATTCTCATAATCGACTCCATCTCCAACATGATGTTGAGGTGAAATACTATTACCAAAGGTGTGATTAGAAACACGTTGGCAAGTTGACCTAAATACGGGCCATTCCTGTCCGGATAACTGCCCTAGCAAAACCGGAGACAGTCACCAAACAATCATAGAAGCTTATTAGCGGGCAGCATGCTGCGCCCCCTACGAATTCTATTCGCGCATTGCGCGATGTCAGGAGCAAGGGCCCTGACCTACAAGGCTACTTCTTCGTCGCGGTCTTTTTGGCGACTTTTTTGCTGCCAGGCGTTTGGCGGCGGCTTTAACGGCTTTTGCTGGAAGCCTTGGCTATAGGTCGCGATGAACTGCTCGGTGGCGGTGCGGCATCGTCATCGAAGTACTGCACCGGCGGCGACTTCATGAAGTATGAAGACGGCGCTTCCATTGCGGATTTGAGCTTGGCATCGAGCGACAGCTTGCAGCAGCGGACGGCATCGATCACCACACCGGCGGAATTCGGCGAATCCCAAACTTCCATCTTCAATTCCAGATTCAACGGCACATCGCCGAAAGTGCGGCCTTCCATGCGGATATAGGCCCACTTGCGGTCGGTCAGCCAGGCGACGTAGTCGGACGGGCCGATATGGACATTGTCGGCGCCCAGATCGGAGTCGAGCTGCGAGGTGACGGTGTTGGTTTTGGAGATCTTCTTGGATTCGAGGCGGCTGCGCTCGAGCATGTTGAGGAAATCGGTATTGCCACCGACATTGAGCTGGCTGGTGCGTTCAAGTTTGACGCCGCGTTCGCGGAAGAGGCGGGTCAGGACGCGGTGGGTGATTGTCGCGCCGACCTGTGATTTGATATCGTCGCCGATGACGGGAAGACCCTTCTTCTCGAAACGGGCGCGCCAGTATTTTTCGCGGGCGATGAAGACCGGGATGCAATTGACGAATCCGCAGCCGGCTTCCAGCACCTGCTCGACATACCACTTGGTGGCTTCTTCGGAACCGACGGGGAGATAATTCACCACGACATCGGTGCCGGTTTCTTTGAGCACCTTGGCGACATCAACGGCATCACCCGGGGCTTTTTTGATGATCTTGGAAAGATAATATCCGAGCCCGTCGTGGGTCATGCCGCGGACGACCTTGACACCAGTCTTGGGAACGGAGGAAAACTTGAAGGTGTTGTTCGGTTTGGTGAAGATGGCATCGGAGAGATCCTTGCCGACCTTGTTGGCGTCGATATCAATCGCGCAGGAAAATTCGATATCGCGGATATGATAGCCGCCGAGATTGACATGCATCAGACCGGGGACGAAATCGTTGTCCTTGGCGTTTTTGTAGTATTCCACTCCCTGGACGAAGGACGAGGCGCAATTGCCGACGCCGATAATCCCAACCCGTACTTTACTGCTCATGTAAGTCTACTCCTTTATGGTTATTCCAATTCGAAATCGCGAACATAGACTGGTAGTTTAACAGAGTGGAAGTTTAAGGTCAAGGGGTTCTTGAGGGGAGTGAAGCCGTTGAGTCACTCGCTCTTGCTACGGTGCAAGCAGGAGTTGCGCTCTTGATTCGGAAGTTGCGTCACGGAAATTCTGTCGTTTGGACACAACTGACGAAGTGACGAACGAGTGACGAAGGCCTTTCGTCACCTATTAGTATTATCTCACAACGACTTGCAAGAGAGGTGACGAAAGGGTGTCGAAACGGTTTCGTCAGTTTTTGATTTAGAGCCCCGATTTTCATTAGTGCCACTTCCCTACCACAACACCATCGCTATCCGGCAACGACTTAGCAAACTTGCACAATCCGAGTTTGAGTTGGCACTGAAGTTGCATGTGCAATTACTGAATCAATCTGACTTGTTCGAACTTGCAAACTCTGATGGACAGAATGCTAGTCTCTGAGTCGGAGCGAAGACTGTTGCAATTAGCCGAAGTGCGCGTGGTCGAGGCGGGAGTTCTCCCGATCCGCAAAGACCTCGGCCACGGGCGGCTTTGGAAAGGTGGCTGAACTGTGCCGTCGCCTGACGCCGTGAGAAGGCGGGGTGCAGCGGTTTGACGATCGTCCCTGTTCGCGACAGGGATGACCGCGAGCCGCTCGTAATGACGGCAGGCAATGCAGAACGTTTGGGCATGACACGGCATGTGGGAGGGACTATGACGAAGAACGATTTCGACATTCAAGACAAAGGAGACAATATGTCACGGCAATTGACAAAACTGACTTCGATTTACCCCGACCTGTCCGAAGGATGAGACGGTTGAGACATATAAGGGCTTCCTCTATTATGTGGAGTTAAACCCGCAGCTCTATGATGTCGATGTCGTCGACATGGAGACGGATTCCATTGTGGACAGCATCGACGTGCCAGATGAGCCGACGGGGTTTCTTGATGTTTCATCAGACGGCCAGTACTTGGCGGTGACATCGTCACCGCTTGAGGATATCGGCGTTCACTGCTACTTGTATGACGCCCAAACGCGGGAGTTCATTCGTGAACTTCCGGATCGGATGGTTCCGTTTTTTGACCTGACGAACAATCTGGTCGTTGGCAATGTGCCGGTGGAGAACGGCGAATATCGTGGCTTGCGAGTTCTGTCTTATCCTTCGTTTTCACTGGTCTACGAAGATCTGGCACTGGCCGACTTCAGCGTTTATGAAATGGACACGCCGCGTCACAAAGCCTACGGTTCGACTGGCAGTCGCATATATTCTTACGACTATATCGACCGAGTTCTCACACCGCACCCGATCATTGACGCGATATACGGGCACGAGGTCACGGTAAAGCATTTCTGCCTGAATCCAGCCGGCACCAGAATCTATTTCAAGGCGGGTGTCGGAGGAACACCGGAGTACGCAATTATCGGCGCCTTCGATCTGACTTCCAATCAGTTGGACTGGTACAAGATCCTTCGCGGGCCATGGTCCGGGGTTGGTGTTTCGCCGGATGACCGTGAAGTCTATGCCAGTGAATATGGACCGCGCAGTCAGGATAATTTCGGCATGCTTTTCGTCCTTGATGCCCAGACCGGTGCTCAGCTTCATGCCTACTCGACTTATGGATACGACGAAAACCGTTTCGGCAACTTGCTGCAGATCAACCCATCTTTTCCCCTTCTGGGGACAAGATATATATCAGTGGTGGATGGCTTGGCACTGGCGGCGGTATGCTGGCGCTCTTTGATTACAAAGAGCGTGAGTTGATCAAATTCATTACCCCCGATTTTCACCGGGCCATCGGCCGCATGGCGATTGGTCCGAAACTTTGATTTCTTAGGAGTACAGACAATGAAATACGTTTACTTAGTCTTAACCTTGCTGGCACTATCACTAACGAGTGTGTCAGCACAATCGGATTTCTTCTACTACAATCTTGATGGCAGTCCCATCAACCTGAATGTGTTCGATTCGCTGGTTGCCGTTCGATTTGATCCGAGCCACCGCGAAGATGCTCGAGCCTTCGCTCTTGAGCAATCGCTGCTTGTTGATAACAGCGATTTCGAGTTTGTCGGCAACCGGACCCATATCTTCCGTATCGAGCCGGGCTATTCACTGGCTCAGGCAATGTCTGAGCTTCGTTCACAAGAAAACGTAACGATGGTCAATCCAGTGGCCCACAATCGCTACGGTGATCGCTGGAAAATGAATAATCAGCTAATGGTGACCTACTTGCAGTCAACAGACCAGGCTCAGATCGATTCGTTGGAATTGGTGTTTGGCCTGGATCGCGTGGAAGTTCTCGACGACAAATTGAAGGCCTTTGTGCTTGACTACAATATGAAAACGCAATCGGATATCACCAAAATAGCGAGGGACTACTTCAACACCGGACTGTGTTTGGCGTTTGAACCGGCGATGACCTTTGTTGCGTATCCCGCGTCGCTTGACCCATACTATGAGTATCAATATCAACTTCACAATTTCGGTCAGGAAGGCGGCAGTGCAGATGCCGATATTGACTGGAACGAATCGAATTTGCATCAGAGAGCTTTAGTCTCCTATCCGACTGTTGCATTGATGGATGCCAGGATTCCAGCAAGACCATCAAGAACTTGCCGGAAATTGGAGCGTTTGGTCATATGATGCGTTGAGGTGAAACTGTTGGGCTTAATATCTCCGACAATGACCCATCGATCGAGTGCACAGGAACGGACATACTTTGCTGGCACGGCACAGCCGCCTTGGGGATTCTCAAGGCAACGACCGACAATGGCTTCGGGATATCGGGAGTTGAGGATCGACCGTTTGTGATGCCAATCAAGATCATCGATGCCGACAAGAACACGAGCGGGGCGGCGATCTTCCGCGGCATTTTTGTGGGCACGTAACAACGGCAATGCACGGGTGATTTGTTTGACTTGAATTTTCCCGATTATGTCTCGCCAAGCGCGACAACCTTATTAAGAACTGCTACGATGTCGGCATTGGGGTCGTTGTTTCGGCCGGAAACGACACAATAATCGATTACCCGGCGAATTCACCCTACGTGTTGGCGGTTGGGATGACGGATCGCAATGATAATTATGTCACAGGTTCTGGAGCTGGGCCGGAACTGGATGTCGTTGCTCCCGGCAAAGACGTCTGGACATTGGATTTGACGGGAGGCGACGGACTAAATCCTGCCGATATCGACCATAGTTGCGATAACAATCTCGATCTCGCGTGCAAAGTTACAGGTACTTCTTTTGCCGCGCCATTGGTTGCCGGTATTATCGCCAAAATGTACATTGCGAATCCGTGGTTTAATGGCCAAGCAGCTGTGCAGGGAAACGCTGAGCTTGTTTACGAGATTATTCGCCACTCGGCAGACCGCGAACCTTATGGCGGTGGTGACGGAAGAGTCAATGACTTGGTTGGCTGGGGGCGGGTCAATGCCGACAAGGCTGTCACTGAAGTCAAGCGCGGTGATGCCAACAATGACGGATCGGTCACCGTTAGCGACATTGTTTTTATAATTGCTCACATCTTTGCAGGCGGGCCAGCGCCAGAGACCAACCCGGGAGTAGCCGACACCAATTGTAGTGGCATATGAGCATTACCGATGCCATCTACTTAATTGCACATATCTTCGGAAACGGCCCGGCTCCGGGTCCTTGTCTCTAACAGCGGCGACAACAATCACACTCCTGAACTGGGTTTGGTCGACAAAGCCCGCAACCTTTAGCCGAGGTTGCGGGCGGTTTTGTATCGGAGAGTTCGTATTGAATTGGGATCATTCACTTCAAACGTAGACTATTGCTGTCCATTTGTGACAGGTTCTGACAGTAAAGGCGGCGGGAAGGCGGCGGGAGGGCGTCAAAGTGGATAAATAGCCGGATGAGGCGTGCTTTTTTTCTTGACAAAATCTCACTTAATTGCGTCTTTGAATTAACACTTATAGTATTGTTCGGAAAAACTTAGGTCCATCACATTCGACAGAAACGGCTGTTGTTCAGTTGTTGAGCAACGTCGGGGGAGAGACATGGCACAGCACATTGAAGCGAGACTTCGCAGTCAAGTTGTGGCTATGGTTATGCCGATAATGATATTGGATCCGCAAATTCGTAATTTCAAAATTTTAAACGAGGTAGATGATTAGTATGAAGCTGACCGCCAGACATTTGATCCTGCTGGTCCTTGCAGGGATTCTGGTACTTTCCGTGCCTTTGATGGCCGGTGAACGAACTGGAGCCCAGCCGCAAGTGGTGCAGCTTCAATCATTGACTGACGAAGCCGCTCCGACGTTTATGGAGTCGGTGATGATGGCTGTAAAAGCGCAGCTTCGGTTGTGGCTTAGCATCGATTCGACGCCGGTAGTCAAACCGGAGATCAAGACGACGACGACGGATCAACCGGAGAAGGGTTCACGGATCCTAACAAGCGGAAGCCGTGGCTGGAGTTGTATCTGGATAACGGCGGTGACGTATCGAAGTGAAGTAAATCCGTCGGTCCGAACCGCGTGGGTTCTAACATATTGAACTTGAATAACGAGATAACGATAAGAGAATCTTAAACGAGGTAGATGATTAGTATGAAGCTGACCGCCAGACATTTGATCCTGCTGGTCCTTGCAGGGATTCTGGTACTTTCCGTGCCTTCGATGGCCGGTGAACGTGCGGGGGCCAATCCGCAAGTGGTGCAGCTTCAATCATTGACTGACGAAGCCGCTCCGACGTTTATGGAGTCGGTGATGATGGCTGTGAAGGCGCAGCTTCGGTTGTGGCTGAGTATCGATTCGACGCCGGTAGTCAAGCCGGAGATCAAGACGACGACGCCTTCGGATGGACCGTTGAAGAGCAACTACGATCCGAAGAAGTGGAAGCAATCAACGGAAGCAGCATTGGATACGGGCGGAGATACGGTATCAAAGTAGAAGTTCGTCGGTCCTAACCACATGGGTTTCGACCTATTAGACTTGGATAATGAGATAACGATAAGAGAATCTTAAACGAGGTAGATGATTAGCATGAAGCTGACCGCCAGACATTTGATCCTGCTGGCCTTGCAGGGATTTGGTACTTTCCGTGCTGATGGCCGGTGAACGTCGGCCAATCCGCAGTGGTGCAGCTTCAATCATTGACTGACGAAGCCGCTCCGACGTTTATGGAGTCGGTGTTGATGGCCGTAAAGGCGCAGCTTCGGTTGTGGCTTAGCATCGATTCGACTCCGGTAGTTAAACCGGAGATCAAGACGACGCCACCTTCGGATGGACCTGAGAAGGATTTCCGGGAACCGAAAAAGTGGAAGCCGTGGATGGAGATTGACTATGATACTGGTCGTGGAGGATCTAACCTATGTTGGACGTCTTGAACAGGTCTTTCGAACTCGAGTTCTATTCTTCAAACAAGGATGAACTGTGAGATGGGATCCAAGTTATCAGAGACGATGTTTTAGAATTGGTCTAGTTGAGATAGCGCGATCTGGACTTTCGTCGGGTCACTCTACATTTGGGCAAGTTTCATTGGTTAAGATTAAGTCTGCACTTGGTTGTCGCAAGTTCTTGGACGACAACTTGTATGCTTCTGAGAAATTGACGATACGGACTTATTTGGATCGCCTAGCGAGCCGCCAAGTGAAGCTTACTTGAGCTACGTGTTCGCAAGCGGCTGGACAAATCAACTTGTTCGGCCGCTCTGAACTTGGGACTTCTTAAGATTCTCACGGGAGAACTGGATCTTGCGAAAGAAAACTGTCGAAGGTCTTTAGATCTGGCAATTCAACATAACTCTGAAGCTGCCATTAATCTATGCAGACAGGGATATGCTCTTTCCTTGTGGCTGCGCGGCGAGTTAAGAGCACTCGATGTTGAGTTAGCCGCTGGCCTGACGTGCCGACCCTCCGGGCGCTGGGTCAAGGCGCGTGTAATATGTCGCCTGGAATTTGCACTCAAACGGCGCCTCTTTGAGGCAAAGGCTTCATCGAGAAAATGGTTCGCGATTCGCAGTCTGCCTTGAATATCTCGGTCTTAACGAATACTTCGCTGGGAACTATGCCAAGGCGCGCGAATACTACGATCAGGTTCTTGCCATGCCGGAACCGACAGCTTCGGCAGTAGCGCAGACTTTGCGGATGCTCACCGATGTTGAAATCGCTGAAGGCAACTGGGACGCCGCCAAGCGACCGCCGCCAGGGCTGATGCCGCGATCAACAAGATTTCCGAACGCATCGAATTGGGCGCACTGTGGCGGGCTTACGGGCAGATTCATACGCACGACAACGACCACGCCAAGGCGCGGGAGTATTTTGAAAAGTCAATCGATCTGCTGAGGCAATTGGGCGCGCGCTATGAATTGGCTTTGAGCCATTTCGATGCGGGCCGGTCGCAGGCGTATTCGGTGGAAGCACAAATTGAACAGCTCAAAGCCGCGAAGGCGCTGTTTGTCGAGATGGAAGTTCCGAAGCGCGTCGCGCAAGTGGATGAGGCGCTGGGAAAGATTACCAATCTGAAGGCAGGCAATCCCGACAAGACAAAACGAAGCCTGACGCTTAAGAGCGCGCCGGCTGTTCCGGTGGTGATTGCGGTGAGCCGTTCGATGAGCGATATCATGGAGCTGGTGGAACGGGTCAAGGACCGCGACATGTCGGTACTGATTACGGGCGAAACGGGCACGGGCAAGGATTTGCTGGCAGAGTATATTCACGCAACCGGCAATCGCAGCGGCGGTCCGTTTACGGCGATCAATTGCGCCGCAGTGCCGGAGAATCTGCTTGAGTGTGAGTTGTTCGGCGTCAAGAAAGGGACCTACACCGGGTCAACCGCCGACAAACCGGGCCTGATCGAGTCTGCCGACGGCGGGACATTTTATTTTGACGAGATCGGCGATGCGCCGGCGGCGATACAGAGCAAACTTCTGCGCGTGATTGAGACCAAGACGGTTCGCCGTCTCGGGGCGAACGAAGATGTGCGCGTGAATGTGCGATTTATTGCGGCGACGAATCATAATCTTCAGGAGCGGATCGCGAGCAAGGAATTCCGCCGCGATTTGTATTATCGTCTTGCTGAAGTTGAGATCGGTCTGCCGCCGCTGCGCGAACGGCGCGAAGATGTGATGCCGCTGATTTCGCGATTTCTCAAGACGCAGGATATCGAGCTGACGACGGCGCAGTATGGTCAACTTGAGTCGCGGCTAAACGGATATGACTGGCCAGGCAACGTACGTGAAGTGCGGCACCTGGTCAATCTGGCGACTCTGACGAACACGAATGGCGATTTGATTCCGGCGCTCGAGAGTGCACTGAGCATGCTCAATCATCCCGACGTAACCGAGTCGAAGGCGGCATTGATCGAGATGCTGGAGCGTCATCAGGGCAACATTTCGGGTATGGCGCGCGAGCTGGGGATTCCGCGGACGACGCTGATTTCGCACTTGAAGAAGTTCGGACTTCTGTAACTGACGAAGTGACGAACGAGTGACGAAGCCTTTTCGTCACTGATTAGTATTATCTCCCAACAACTTACAAGACAGGTGACGAAAGGGTGTCGAAACGGTTTCGTCAGTTTTTGATTTATAGCCTCGATTTTCCTAATTACCCCCCTTCCCTATCACAACAGCATCGTTCTCTGGCAACGACTTAGCAAACTCGCACGATCGGAGTTTGAGTTGGCATCGAAGTTGCGATGGTGAATTGCGAGTCGCGTTGAAAGCAAGTGGCAAACTCTGATGGACTGCTTGTTGCTTCTTTCAGGGTGAACGTTGCAAGCTCCGCCTGTCGCAGGCGCTGTGAGTTGACGCAGACAAGGACTCACAGGCGCCTGCATGGCGGCGGGGGGGAGCTCTTTTTTTGTTTACAACACTTTAGGTCGAATTTCTTAAGACTCGGGAGACTTAGATATGTCACAAACCAAACCGGAAGTTTACTACGCAGCTATGGCGGCTACCATCGTTCTCGTTTCGACCGTACTAGCGCGATTCATTGTGCCGTGGTCAGCGTGGTTCATCGGCGGATCGTGCGGCGTAATTCCATTGTGGTTCAGCCTTCCATCCGAGCGACGTATCTGGTGGAAGGCGTTACTCTCAGCAGTCGGAGCCGGTTGCGTTGCGGCAACAATTATCTATTTGGCAGGTTGAGTGCTTAACAACAAGTTATGAGAAGTATCCGGCGGAAGAGTAAGGGCGGCTCCGAATAGCTGATGGTGATTTAGTCTGATTCTGGATTGTCGCTGGAAGGTTCTTTTCGTTCGAGGTACAAGAATCCGCCGAGCAGTTGCACCCAGTCGGAAAAGGGGCGGCCCTGATTTTCTGGTTTGGAGCGGATGCGGGAAATCGCATTCAGCTTGGAGTCGAGTTCGTCAATGAAGTATAAGGCGAAAGCTTCCTCGAATTCCGGTTCGACCGGCGCGGAGTATTCCTTCTTGCCCTGATGCGATAGGATCATGTGCAGGAGGCGTTTGACGTTGACGTCGCCCTGCAAGCCGAGACGGTCGGCGGCGGATTTGACGATTTCGAAACCAATCACCATGTGGCCGAAGAGCCGGCCATCGACGGAATATTCAAAGGTGGCGCCAACCTCCAGTTCGGAAATTTTGCCGACATCGTGAAGCAATGCGCCTGAGATCAGCAGCGACCTGTCGAGGTAGTCGTAGTGTTCGCAGACTTTGGACGCCAGTCGTGCCATCGAAAGCGAGTGTTCGGCGAGGCCGCGCAAGTAGCCGTGGTGCCATTTGGTCCCGGCAGGCGATTGAAAATAGTGGCGTTTGACATCCTCATCGTAGAGGACTTCGACGACCAGCGTGTGAAGTTCTTCATCGGTGATGAGGTTGACCATCTCTTCGATACCGGCCTCGAGTTCTTCGAGCGAGAACTCGCTGGCGGCCAGCAATTCGGACGGGTCATATTCGTCAGTCTTGGCGGGACGGACCTTCTCGACCTGGACCTGCATAGTGCCGCGATAGGAACTGACGAGGCCCTTGACTTTGACGACGGTGGCGTCTTTGAGCGACGGGTAGGTTTGTTCTGCTTCTTCTCCCCACATAATACCAGCGATGCGGCCGGTTGAGTCGGACATCTCAAGTTGGAGACGGACACCACCGGTGAACGGGACCAGATCGCATTTGGTGAGGGCGTAGTAGCCCAAGAGCAGGTCGCCGGTGTTGACGTCGCGAATTTTCAAGTTGTTAGACTCCACACGTACTTTCTGTTATCTGCTGCGATTGCAAAGCGCTGACGGCTTTAGGAACTCGTCCCAATTATTGATTGTGACTATGGATTGTCAAGTACGATTGAGCCTGAGTTAATCGATAGTCGCGCTCATGACGATTACGAAGGCGATAAAACTGAGCGCAGAAATGAGCCGGGTGATGCCTTCCTTTTCTTCAGTGTCGGAGAACATCACGCGAATCGAGTCTACGCGATCGAGATCTACTTGATAGGTAACGTACTGGTAGTTGCGGGATTCCATGATGATGAGCGTGCCATTTTCCCACGAGTAGCCGCTGGGATTAATCTGCTTGGTGGAGTCATAGTAGATCGTCTTGATTCTATCGGGGTGTGAATCACCGAGTCGCCAGGTTGGGGTCAAGCGTGCGGGGAGCATTTGTTCTTCGTGTCCCGGGGGCAAGCTAAAGACGCCGGACGTTGAGTCCAGAAGACGCTCTATTGGCATTTCGTCATTGTCCCAGTCGAGACGAGGCAGGTGCCTTGGATTTTTGAGCGTGTATTCCTGGTTGTTGTAGCAACCGGCGACTGTTAGCAGCAAGAGCGCAAATGCGACCGCTGCCCACTTTGACCGAAGATTCAAGATTTTCATTTCACCCCTCACAATCAGTATGTCTGCTTGATTCGACGAATAATCTCGCTGGTGGAGAGTCCTTTGACCAATTTCATGCGCACGACTTTGCCGCCATGTTCGAGAACGAAGTCAGCACCGACAATCTCCGAGACCTTGTAATCGGCACCCTTGACAAGGATATCAGGATTGATCAATGGAATGAGCTTATCAGGTGTCTTTCTCTCTAAAGGGACAATATAGTCTACAACCGTGAGAGCGGCAAGCATCTTTGCGCGATATTTATAGGGGACTATGGGACGAAGGTCGCCCTTGTTGACTTTGACGGAGGCGTCAGTATTGAGGCCAACTATCAGCAAGTCTCCGAGTTTGCGAGCACGAGTCAGATAATCGACATGACCGGCATGGAGGATATCAAACACTCCGTTGGTGAAAACGATACGTTTACGGCCCTTGTGGAGGCGTTTGGCGAGTTCGGGGACTGCGCTTTTGGAAATTATCTTCGTCATTAGATTCGTTTTCGAAAGTTACATAGAGTGGTTACAGTTGCTCCGCGATTGTCTCAAGCAGCTCATCGCGACTGACATAGGCCGTGCCGATATAGCCGACGACAATTCCAGCCGCTTGATTTGCAATGTATGCCGCTTCCAGCTTGGTTGCGCCGGCCGCCATCATGGCAGTCATTACAGCGATGACGGTATCCCCTGCCCCGGTTACGTCGAACACTTTCTTGGCGACTGTCGGGAGATGGTTGAAGTTGCCGTCTTGTTCGAACAGCGCCATTCCACGCGCACCGAGGGTGACCAGGATTGAATCAAGTTCAAGTTCCTTCAGTAGTCCCCAACCGACATCTTTCAGTGATTCGTCATCGCGAATGCGCTTGCCAGCGGCGAAGGCAGCCTCGTGTTCGTTGGGGGTAATGACTGAGACCTGTTTGTAATTCCGGAAGTGAGTTTCCTTTGGATCGACAGCGATAAGTTTGCCCTTTTTGCGGGCAAGACTAACGATCGTATTCAGGAAGGACGAAGTAATCACGCCCTTGCCATAGTCGGAAATGAGCAGGCACTGAAGGTCGTCGAGACGGCCTTCGATGTGCTTAACGAATTCGTTTTCGGTATAGCCATCGATTTCGTCGCGTGATTCACGATCGGCGCGAACGACTTGCTGGTTGTGCGCGATGATGCGAGTTTTGACCGTCGTGGGCCGTTTTTGATCGCTGACAAGTTTGTGTTGGCTGATCCCTTCCCGCTCGAGAAGGTGCTGGAGTTTGGCGGCGTTTTCATCATCGCCAACTAATCCGACCAATTCGACATTACAGCCGATGGCGCTGATATTGCGCGCAACATTGGCGGCTCCGCCAAGGTGCATGGTTTCCGAGGTAACCTCGACAATGGGTACCGGAGCTTCCGGCGAGATACGATTGACGTTGCCCCAGAGGTATTGGTCGATCATAAGGTCGCCATAGACCAGAACGCGGGCGCTACTGAGGTTGTCGAACAGCTCCTGGAGCCGTTTGAGTGTCAGAATCGACAAGTTAATCTCCTTGACTGCAGCGCATATTATATTACACTGGCAACGCCTTGACAAGGAGGAACCATGAACAAGCCACCTACTCAACAGATACAATTGGAACTGCGCGAAGCCGAAGCCGAGGGAATTTACTCTAATCTGGTCATGATTGGGCATTCGCCTTCGGAGATTATTCTCGATTTCGCCCGTTTTCTACCCGGGACACCGAAAGCACGTGTATTTGCCCGAGTCATTATGACGCCGCAAAACGCCAAGTCGGTACTGAAGACGCTTGAGGATAATCTCAAGAAGTATGAGGAGAAATTCGGCGAGATCAAGATTCAGGGTGACGTTGACCAGAAGAATATCGGTTTTGCCCGGCCGGAGCCGCAGTAAAACAAGAAACGTAACTTTGTCATTCACGTTGACTCTGCCCAAATAGAAGGCGCTCCCGCAATTGCGAGAGCGCCTTCTTCTTGGCCTATGAGAAGTCGTTTACGGGCAGAATGGAGCCGGTCCGCCGCCGAAAATGTGTGCGATCAAGTACACAGCGTCAGAGATACTGATACCGCCGCTACCATTGGCGTCGCCAAGACACGGTTGAGCGGGTGCCGGACCGCCGCCAAAGATGTGGGCGATGATGTAGACGGCGTCGGAAATACTGAAGCCACCGCTGTTGTTGGCATCACCGCAAAGGCAGGCAGGTGCTGGCGGCGCGCCGATTTGTCCGCGGATTTCTTCGACCGGGAACGCAACAGAATGGACGTTGACATAAAGCTCTTCCTGCAGCATGTCAATGATGTCGGGAACGCCGAGGTACCAGACTTCGCGAATCGGACTGGCTGGACTGCTGAAGCCGAAAATGATTGGTCCGGAGACGCAAATCGCGCCACGATGAACGTGACCGTCAATCGGGCTGGATACGTTGTGCGTAAGGTCGATGGTCATTTCGCGGCCACCGGCTTTGAGCTTGGCGGTGCAAGAGCCAGTAGCGGCGCTGCCGGTTCCGGCGCAAGCCGCGGCTTGAGATTCATCCAATCCCAACACATAAGTCTGGGGCTGTTCGAGCACGAGCTGACCGCGAATCTCACCGGACGGGAAACCCGTCGAGTGGATATTGATGTAGAGGTTACCGGCTAACAAGTCGGTAACGTCGGTGGCGGTCAAGTTCATGACTTCGTTGGAAGGACTCGCCGAGCTTGCGAAGCCGTGACGAATCGGACCTTCAACGTTTGGCGCACCGAAGTGGACGTGGGCGTCAATGGGACTGGTAACATTATGCTCTGTGTGCATTGTTAGCGTCTTGAGGTTTGCACTGAGCGTGGCGACCGTGAATCCAACCGCAGTCGAACCGGTTCCGGCGCCGCCATTCGCCAAGGCGCCATTCATTTTCATGGCGATGTTGACATCCTGCCGCTTGAGCTGGCCGCGGATTTCGCCTGATGGAAACGCCGTTGAGTGGATATTGATGTATAGGTCGCCCTGCATCAGGTCTTTCAAATTGAGTGTGTCAAGACTCCAGTTCTCGTTGATCGGACTCAAGGGATTGGCGAAACCGAAACGAATCGGACCCTCTACACCGGGCACTCCGAAGTGGACATGGCCGTCGATTGTACTCTGAACATCGTGAGTGACTTTGACATTGAGGCTAGTGCTGGCTGGGTTCAATTCGCATACGGAAACGCCGGAGGCAAGCGAATTGGTACCAGCAGCTGCGAGAGCCTGGGCCTCATCGAGCGTATAGACAAACTTTATCGGAGCCTGGACTATTTGCCCGCGAATTTCACCGCTCGGGAAGCTGGGCGAGTGGATATTGACATACAAGTTTCCGGCAAGCAGGGCCGCTACGTTTGACGGGCTGATTGCCCAAGTTTCGTGAATCGGGCTCACGGCGGACGTAAAGCCAAAGCGAATGGCACCGCCATCAACGCACGGTGCACCGAAGTGGATATGAGCGGCATTGGCGCCGATTACATTGTGTTCGACATAGACAGAAAGCTGGGTCTGTGCAGGATTTAGGATAGCGATACCGAATCCTGTTGCCGTACTGCCGGTACCGGTGCAGCTAACTTCCTGATCGTCATCCAGAAGGAATGTGTAGATCGTTGGATTGCAGTTGGAGACGAAAATCGTGTCTATCATTGAGAGCGGATGAACTGAACAGGTATATGGATATGCCCCGACGGGATCAGAGACGCTCAGAATCAAGTCATACGTCGACCCTGGAAGGCTCTGTAAGGGCGAGAGAAACGCCTTGGGGGAACTGGGATCAGAATCGACCTGATGCACGCCACCGGTCCAAGTCCAGCGCACAGTGTCGCCGAGGCAGGCTTGGGTCTTGCCCGGTGTGAAAAAGAAGTTTCCTACGGAAATGTTGTGGATTGTCGCATAGAGCGGACTTGCCGCCAATAGAATTGTTGCGACTAATCCCGCCAACGAGATGCGTGACAGAATGTTCATCTGACTCCTCCTATGAATGATAGTTTATGATAATGCGATTTCAGTTTGGTCACGCCTGTCCACTTCTAACCTGTTGTCTAACGGAGGGATGGAACTTGCCAAAGCGGCAATTCCAGGAGCGAACCGGCAGACGATGCGAATTCCCAAGCTAATTCAGTATTTTAATGGCAGTAACCAGAGGCTTCAGCCTCTGAGTAACAGAGTAGTCGATGTTTCAGATTCGTACACCAATATAGTCTATTTTTCGAAAAAAAAGGATAATTTGGGTCCATAACTTCCAAATGTAAGTACGGTAGATTCTGATAGAATTCAGGTCAACGTGGATCGAACCGGCAGAAACAAGAAGCGCCCGGCACTTTGCCGGGCGCTTGATTGGTCGTTGGATACGACGAAGTTATTATGACCGACTACAAGTTGTCTTCCTTGTGCATACGAACAATCTGAAGTGCTTCGGCCTGGCCCGGAAATCCTTCAACTTCCACCAACTGGCCGACCGCGAATGCATCCAGCGTGATCGACTCATTATTGAAGCCGGTCAGGAGAGCTGTTTCTGAGATGGTGCCGTTCCAAGTCTGACCGACAAAAGTGACAGTGCGGGTAGCGACATCGAGGGTAGCAATTGCGGCTTTGAACTGAACGTCTTGAATACCGCCGTTAACATCTTCCAATTCGATGCGGACTGCCTGAAGATTGTTGGCATCGACGATGTTTGCGTGTACCTCGACCGAGTCGCCTATCTTCATGTCGGTAAAGCTAAGCAGCGTGTCACGCTCGCCGACGCCATTATCGTCGCCGCCGCGGCCGCGCTTGCTAAGGCCGTCTTCAAATTCGGACAGATGGGCGTAGATTATGGTGGTTGCATCTACGGAAATGGTCTCGCTGCGACCAGCGACAGTGAATGTTCCAGCGGAATAATCGATTGCGCTGATTCTTGACTTGAATTCGAGATCGGAATCTTCAAAAGCGTCCGGCTTGCGAAGGCGTACGCGATCTGCCAAGATGCTGCCATCAGGTTGGTTGGTGCCGCGAATATCAACGGAATCACCAACAATGATTTCGGAGAGGTCAATCTGTACCTGCAGATCATGGTTCACAACTTCGGCATTTGGCATAACATTGATCGTGGCGGGATTGCCGACAAAGGTCATTGTGCGCGCAAGTGCATTGATTGTAGCGACGCGACCGCCAAATTCTACCTCAGCACCGTTGTCTTCTGTCTTAACGCGGATACGATCAGCAAGAATGGAGTTGTCGCCTTGGCGATTGCCGCGGATCTCGACTGAATCCCCGACGACGATCTCGCTGAAGCTAATCGGTGTTTCGTTTCCGCCGTTGCGACGGACGATCTCGGCATCCGGAGCTGCATAAGCGATTTCGCTATTAGTTGTAAAGGTGAGTCTGCGTAAATCGACGTCGACCGATGCGACGTGACTTCCGAATTCGACTTGAGCAGCGAGATTCGCGTTCGTCCCGCCGCCTTTGTTGTTGGCAGTCAGGTTGCTGTCTGGTGAAAGCGGTGAATCATTCGAGCATCCGATCATCATCATTACGACCGCGATTCCAGCGATCAATTGTGCCGTGAGCTTCTTCCATCCGTTTTGCATTCTGTTCTCTCCTCTCGCGATGTTTCGCGACGTGGTATGTTGTGTGTTAAAACTCTTCTTCATCGGTGTTGTAGGACAGAGACAACACAAGAGTCATCCGTACAGTCCACGTTCTAGAAAAGCGTAAAAATAGCGTAATTTGGCCCCTTTTACCCTCAATGAATACAGGACCTAAACAACCGCAATTGGATTTGCTGTGTTCAGACAAAAAAACAGGCGAATTTCTTCGCCTGTTGTCCTCAAGATGCCGGTGTTGCTACCGGACTTCAAGAGTGCCGACACTGGCACCCTGAGATTTCTACACAGGAGAGACGACGGTCATAAGACAGATCTTGAGTGTTCCATCTGATGAAGGAAAGCACTTGACGCTGACTTGATCACCAGCAGCAAAATCGGCTAATGTCAATTCGTTGCCGTCTGCGTCAAATAGTTGTGCGTTCGGGCAGACAGTTGCGACCCAGGCAAGATCAACAAAGGTAACGGTGTTGTTATCTAAATCAACTGTCGCCAAGACAGCATCGAAAGTTATGCACAGTTTCTCGGCACAGTTGGCAAGCTTGACTTTTACTGCCAAGAGATTCGTTTCATCAATTACATCAGCTCTGACTTCGACGACGTTGCCTACTTGCAGGTCGGTAAAGGTCAAAACTGTGTCGCGGTCTTTGATCAGTTGTTCACGTTGCTGATTATTCTGCGGTTCTGAGCCGCTGAGAGCTGCATTTAGGCGTGTGGATTTCGTCCCGAGAATAACAGTGTTCTCATCTATCGAAATTGTTTCCGTGCGCCCGTAGACCGTGAATGTGCCGGCGCTGTAGTCAATTGTCGCAATGGAATCACGGAAGGCAAGGTCATAGCCGCAACTGCCATCGGAGGCCATGATCCTCAAGCGCTGGGCAATTACATCACCATTGGCCTGACGGTGGCCGTTGACTTCGACTGAATCGTTGATCTGGATATCGCCAAACTGCACACGGACTTGGTGTCCAGCGACCAATTTGAACATTTCGCAGTTCTGTATGGCAAATACTGTGTCCGGCGCACCAGCAAACGTTACGCGAAACATCTCCTGGTTGATAGTCTGAACGCGCGCAGCGAAGCTGACCTGTTCGCAGTTCGGGCAGTCGTCAGGACCGGTAAGCGGTTTGTTGAGCGGACTTACGGGCGAATCGGAGGAACTTCCCGAACAGCCAATCATGACTGCCGAGAGGGCGAATCCAATAAGGCTTCGGACGAGATGGTTAAGAGTGCTTTTCAGCATGGTACAACCTCCAGAAGGGTTGAGTGTTCTCGCCCGGTAGCATTCGGCGATTTTGTTTTTCAGAATACAGAGTATATACTCCCCGATTGCCGTTCATCTGATTTGCAGAAATATAGACATTTTTGTCATCATACGCGGGCGGGCAATAAAAAAGCGGCAGGATGCTCGCTTCCTGCCGCAATTGTGACGTGTCTGAGAGACTCGTCTATTGGCAGTTTCCGCATGGCGGGTCCCCGCCTGCAAAAACAAAATTTATCAAGAAAACAGCATCGGATATGGTGAGCGAACCGCTGCAATCACAGTCACCAGCCAGAGTGGGAACTGGCGGCGAGCCTCCGGCGAAGATATAATTAATGACATAGATAGCATCAGAGATGTTGATGCTATTGGTGCCGTTAGCATCCCCGCAAACAAAATCGGTCAAAGCAGCAAGAGCAGCTGGAGGATTGACGAGACCCTTGCCCAATTCACCTGCATAAAGAGGATTGATTGCGTCAATATCAATGGCAGTCTCGCCGAGTATGCTGTCGATTGCATCGGCGGTAAGGCTGGAGTCGATTGACAACATCAGCGCAGCGACACCGGCTACCATTGGCGCTGCAAAGCTTGTGCCATCCCACCAGGCATAAAGTGTGTCCAGATGTGGAGCATAGACTCTTGTTCCGGGTGCGCAGAGGTCGACCTTGTTCCCCCAGTTGGAAAAGTCGGCTTTATGGTTGAGTGAATCTACGGCTGCAACGGCGATAACAGATGACTTCAGTGCCGGGAACGGAAAGAGATTTTCGTCACCAGTGGAATCGTTGCCGGCAGCTGCTACGACAACCACGCCGAGACTTTCGGCGAAGTCGATCGCATCGTGGATGGCACTGTGATGCCCCCGCAACCCGAGGCTGAGATTGATGATCCGGCAACCATCTTCGACAGCTTTGACAACTGCTCTTGCAATTGTATAGCCATTTCCGCGTCCGAGGGTGTCCAGTGTACGGTAAGCATACAAGTCAGCACCGGGAGCGACTAATGCAATTGCTCCGGCGACAAAGGTCCCATGACCAGAGGCGACGCCGCCCGGTTCATCATTGGCATCGGCATCGTTATCAACAAAATCAAAGCCGGAATGAACGTGCGATGACCTTGCGGCGAACTGCGGATGTTCGAAATTGAGACCGGTATCGATGATACCAACCTTGACTGCAGTTCCGGTAGACGACCGTTTGTGCGCTTGGAAGTGAAAGCGCTGCCGCGGCTGGTTGGTCTTCGAAGGTACCAATGAACTGGTTATCGAGGAATGGCGAGCTACGCTGAAACGGTTCGGGGGCGTCCAAGTAGTAGTTCGGACCGCAATAGAGCACCGCGGTATCAAGTGATATCACCGCTGCCAAGCTTTCGGCATCTACGCCCGGCTGAGTCTGAAGCAAGTAGGCTCCGGTAGAGAAGATGGTGTTGAGAACGGTAGTCGAGTAGGTTGTGTTGATATAGTTGATATTGTATCCGACTCGCATTTCGCAGACGAGACGGTCGCTTTCATACTCGCCGTTGTTGTTAGCGATCAACGTGACTGATAACAACATCAACATCACGGCCGTCAGCAAGACATTGCGACGACTCCGAAATTCATTTTTTAACATCATCTTCTCCTCATTCTCCTGCTCCAAACACAGAGAAGGCACCCCAATGATATGCCGAGGGGTATTGCGCCCGCACTGTGATCGCAGCGTGACGGATTGCAGCAAGAATGCTCGCACTTTGAAAGTACTTATCGTAGAAAGCCGCCATCCAGACAGCGGTAGTTTGATCGTAAACCGGCCAATGACCGGCTATGACATTGCGCGCACCCATCTCCAGTAGAGATCGTACTAATCCGGTGGATTCTTCACCCGGAAGTGCAACCTGTTCGCCGGAACGACAGGAAGCCAGCGTAACGAGATGGACTTGACATTGTTTTAGACGGAAGTCGGTGGCAAATAGTGCACCATCTTCTAATGCTAAATACGAATAAAACGGGTTATCTGAGCGAAGAAATGCGTGCCCGGCGAAGTGCCAGATTCTTGCCTCGCCCTGGTCAGGCCAGTCTTTGCGACTACAGGGAGAGTATAAGTCTGCACTGCTGGACAATCCGTTGACGAGATTCTCAAGTTCGTGATCGACCTGCGGAAGATTGTCAGCTTTGCCGCGAAATATCTGAACAAGCTGTGACCGGACTTTAATCGCTTGTGCCGCACGGAAATGACGGAAACTCGGTGCTATGATGAAGTGGTGACTTTCCAACAAAGGCCGACCATCAACAATCAGCGCCCGCCATGGCAAATTAGCCAACTCGCCCTCAGGGATAAGCAAAACTGTCTCAGCGCGCGGATCGACTCCCAACGGTTTCCAGAGCCAGTTTCCGAGGTCGCTCCAAAGGTTCTGTTCGAGGCTTGCATCCATCGTGTCTTGAAGATGTCCGGCTAGCAGCTCGCCTTCGAGAATGAAGCGCCAACGCTGCATCGAGTCAGCGAGCTTACTGCGACCATCGACAATCTTGCCGACAGTGGTATCTCCGCGGTGATGGACGAAGGCGATGATGTCTTCATCGCGAAGATGAAACTGGACGATTGGCATTTTTGCTGCCGTGGACATCATTTCTTCAAGCAGTCGATCATTGTTGGTCACCGCGTGATCTTGATCCTTGTCGACTGCAATTAGTTGTTCGCGAATTTGCTTGTGCAACCTTGACATAGCTTGGCTGCGCGCGACTGAAGACAGTCCGCGCTCGCCGACGCTGCCGATTTGGTGGGCAAGCGAAGACACTTGGCGCGCCAAGGCATCGAGACTTGCCGTTACGCGCTTGCGGGTGTCGTCGGTGGCATTCGCAGTCGAGATTGGTGACCAAATTCCGGCAGTCTTATATCGCTCCGACCAGACGGCAGCCATTTTCGGATCGTGTTCTAACTCGGAAACTATGAGGCGAAGGTGCGGTGAGCTTTGACGTTTTCCGAAAGAGTTGCGCAATTCGACCGGTGGCAATTGCGCGCGCACCGAATCGAGCCGATCAGCCGCCTTGCGCCAATGTTTCCGGGCTTCAGCGATATCGCCGCGCAGATAATCCTGATCGCCGCGCACAGTCTCCCAGATTGCGTAAAGCTGCGGAACGGCTTTGACTGCCGCGTTCTTTTCGAGCCGAGCCAGTGCTGGTTTGACACGATTGGGAATTGATGTGTCTTGTAAGTCGCACACTGCCTGCCAGAGCGGCAATTGTCCATTGCTGAAGAGCGAGCGGGCTTTACCCAAGTATTCTTGTCGAAGACTTCCCTGCTTCTGTTCCAGATCAGCCGCAAGGAGATTGGCCGCTCCGAGGAAGCCATTGTTTTTCTCGGCGGTAAATCCAGATTGCGCGCGGTCGAGCGCTTTTCGAGCTTCGGCGATTTTCGATACCGCAAGAGCCGCTTGTCCGCGAAAGAGCGCAGCTTTTGATTTCTCGTAGCGAAGTCCCAAAGCCTCAAAAGAGGTTTCGCTCTTGCGGGCAGACTCGAGGGCGTCTTCATAGAGACCCAGCCCAAGGTAAACCTCAGCGCGGTCAAGATTGCAGAGCGCTTCGCCTCGAGGATCGCCGCCTTCGCGATAGACTCTCTCACACTCTGTCAACTCGAGCAGTGCGATATGGAACTTGCCGGTAAGCATTCTCAACCAAGCCAAGCCGTAGCGGGAGTCATTGGCATCGAGGGCAAATTCATTCTTCTCCCAAATTGTGATGGCTCGCGTGTAAAGCGCTTCTGCCTGCTCCAGATCGAATAGTTGAACGAGAGTATTTGCGCGATTGTAGAGTGTCCGCGCCAAAGCAACTTGATTGTCCGACTTTTCGAAGAATCTCGCTGCAGCACGATACAACTTCTCGGCATCGCGATGACGGTCTTGCCGGTGGAGCAGATTGGCGTAGTTAACGCGAGTCTGCGCCAAGTCTGAAGCAGCTTTGAGACGCATGAAGGCTGTAATTGCACAGCGTGCGTGGATTTTTGCTTTGCTAAAATTACCTAGGTACATATAGACATCGATCAAGGCGCGGTCGATTCGCGATCGCACCATGGCATCACGGCTCATCAGCTTGCGCGCCTTGAGGTAGGCATCGAGTGCCTCAGAGTGACTTCCGCTTAGGTGGAGCACTCTCGCCAATGTTCGATAGGCTGTGCTCTCAAGGACACCGCCGCGATGAGACGCATGTTTGGCGAACTTCTTCGCGAGCACAACTGCTTGCGAGAATGAAGAACGCGACAGCTTCTGGACCTCGGCGTCGCATGCCGAAGCCAACTCTGTTTCTGCTGATCCGTCGACGACTCCTGATTTCAGGAATCGTTCAGCGGCTAATTCGATTGTGGTTTTTTCCACGTCAACTCCGGCAATTCGATGACGAATTCGTCAGAGCGGAGAGTAATCTTCCGCGGGGGACGGCTTCCCGACCACTGGTATAATCCCGCGCTGTCAGGTAGTAGTTTCTTCTTATCGGCTTCGAGGTGAATCGTTGAATCGATGTTGCCTTTGATCTGAGCGACAAAAGCCCAACCCTTCGTCTGTTTTTCGACACGAAGATCAAATCGGACACCTTCGTGTTCGAATCGGATTCGGCGGTCGCTCTCGACACTTTCGCCGCGAACGCCCAGCGGCTGAGGCATCGCCCAGGAATCAAAAACAATCCGAGCGACAAATGACTTGATCTTCTCGCTGAGGGGGGATTTGCTCCCAATTTCGATGGCGCGTTCGACCCATCCGGTTGGTGCATTTGGCAGGTGCAGTTTGCCGGCGACGAGATAGTTCGAGAGGAGGCTGACAAGTTCGCGACATTCGGCGCATTCCTGCAAGTGGCCCGACACGGTAACTTGTTGTCCGCGTGCCGCTTTTATGAGTTGTTGTCTTGTCAGGTGTAACTTCATTGAATATCTTCCTTCAAACTACAGAGACTCTCGCGATGAATTCCGTACTTCAATGAACCCATTTTCTTCGAGTATTCGTTTCAGACGCTCCAAACAGCGGCGACGAATCGGACCGAGCGAGTTAGAGGCGATACCAAGTGATTTCGCGATCTGTTCATAGGATTGCTCCTCGTCGGCAAAGAAGAAGGCTTCAACGAGCTTTTGACAGCGCGGTTCGAGTTGTCCAATGGCGCTTTCGAGCTGCGCTTGTTTTTCGACTTCAAGGAGTTCCTCGTCCTGAAGCAGTGATTTATCTACCTGCTCGGTAGCGGAATCATCACCTGGGTCGGAACCGATTCTGCGCTTGATCCGATAGGCTTCGCGTTTGGCAGTTGTAACCAGCCATGCAGATAGGCGGGACGGATCCTGCAGTTTCTTGCGATTGTTATAGAGCAGGATCCAGGTTTGTTGAAAGCAGTCGGCGGCATCAACTTGCGAGAGTCCGGAGCGAGTGGCAACTGTGTAAATCAGCGACTGGTAGCGCTTGACAATCACTGCCCAAGCGTTCGAGTCACCGTCAAGAACACGCTGCCATAGTTTCGGATCAGTATTCGGCATAGATGTCTTATGATACGCAAAAGGGGTGAAAGAGTCCAATGTTTGATTTGAGCTGGAAACAACACCGAGATGTTAAGAGCAGTTCCATGATCCATTGGAAATGGACCAGTGAGACAAAGAAACACCCGAGTCTCGCCCCCATTTGATCAGGCGTAGTAGACTCGGGCGTGTTGGGGAAGGTAAGATCCCCGTGGGGAATTGGAATGCCTTTGATAGTGCGGATACAGTCTTTCCATGCGGTGAGATTGAGGTTAGAATCTTGTTAAATTGGGTCATATTTAGCGAGCCCCAAAAGGAAAGATGCCCATGGGGAGTGGGCACCTGTCCGGAAGTAGTGGCTGAAAGGTTGAGACTGGGAAGTCGAAGGCATTATCGAACCTGAGCGTTTTGCTCATGTGAGGCGGATACGAGGAATTGGATAATCTTGAAGCCAACAGTGCCCAATGTGCGATATTCCCGTTGCCTTTAGTGCCTGGGTATCGTATACAGCAATAGCGCATCGCCCGCTGGAACTGGGCTGTCGCCAAGGAGATACAATGAAAAAACGCAAAATCACTGCAGAAGATCTGCTCAAGATGAAGTTCGTCGACGGTATTGCGATGTCGCCCGATGAAAATGAGATCGCTATTAACGTCCGGACGATTGCCGAGGACCGGAAGAAGTACTTCTCGCATATCTACATGATAAACTCGGATGGCGGAAACCTTCGGCAATTCACGACCGGAGACGTTTCCGACTCGCTGCCGGTGTTTTCTCCCGACGGTCAATGGCTGGCGTTTACTTCGAAGAGAGGCGATAAGAAGGGGCTGTTTATCATGCCGCGTAACGGCGGCGAAGCGCGGTTGTTGTCGGATATGGATGGCGGCTACGGCGAATTGTCATTTTCACCGGATTCGAAGAAGATTCTCTGCACTTTCCGGAAAAACGACGAAGTCCCAAAGAGCAAGGATGGCAAGAAGGAAGCGCCGGTGTTTCGGCACGTTACCCGCATGTTCTACAAAATGGACAACTACGGGTTCTATCCAAAAGAGGAAAGCCAAATCTGGAGCGTTGATATTTCAAACGGCGCCGGAACGCAGTTAACCAAAGGCGGATTCAGCAAGAGCTCGCCGGTATTTTCGCCGGACGGGAAATCAATTGCCTACCTAACCAACGTACAAAAGAACCCCGACCTTGACGCCGATCTGATTGACATTTTTGTGATGCCTGCTGGTGGAGGCAAAGCGCGGTTGATCGAGACGCCCAAGGGTCCGATTGCGGCGTTGAAATACTCGCCGGACGGCAAGTGGATAGCCTATATCGGTCATGACAATCCGAACGATTCCTGGGGTGTGACAAATTACCACATTTGGAAGGTTCCGATTCGCGGCGGCAAGGCAGTTGATCTTACCAAGAAGCTCGACCGGATGTGCGTCGATGAGACGATCTCCGACACAGTTGAAGCACATTCTTCGGGATTGCTTCATTGGACACCGGACAATCGCTGGATCTACTTTGTCGTCTCGGACGCCGGTGCGACAAATCTTTACCGTGTTTCAGCCAGCGGTCGGAATCTTGAACCGGTGCTGACTGGAAAGCAGCACATCATGGGTTCATCGCTCAATGGCAAGTGCACAAAGATTGGCTTGGTGATATCTCATCATGTTCAACCGGCTGAAGTTTACAACTACAGTCTGAACAAGCGCGGAGCCAAGCAGGAGAAGCTCACGGCATTTGGCAAGTGGTTGACGGACGAAGTGATGTTGTCGAAGCCGGAAGAGGTGATTTTCAAGAGTACAGGAAATTACCCGGTTCATGGCTGGATCATGAGACCTCCGGATTTCAAGCAGAACCGGAAGTATCCCTCTGTGCTGCAGATTCACGGCGGACCTCGCGTGCAGTATGGCAATACATTCTTCCACGAAATGCAATTGATGGCAGCCGGCGGCTACGTCGTGTACTTCAGCAATCCGCGCGGTGGACAAGGTTACGGCGAAAAACACGCAGACACGATCACCAATGGTTGGGGCACTGTGGACTATGACGATTGCATGGCATTTTCGGACTTCATGGAGAAGAAACCATATATCGACCGCAAGAAAATGGGTGTTACAGGCGGCAGCTATGGCGGCTATATGACAAACTGGATTGTCGGTCACACCAATAGATTTGCAGCGGCGATCACGCAGCGTTCGGTAGTCAATCTCGAGTCGATGTTCGGTTCCTCCGATATTGGATTCCACATGCCGAGAGAGATATTCGGAACACCATACAGCAACCATGAGTCGTGGCGCAAAATGTCACCGTTGACTTATGTGAAGAATATAAGGACTCCGCTTCTGATTTCACATTCCGAGCAGGATTTGCGTTGTCCGATCGAGCAGGCCGAGCAGTTGTTCATTTCGTTGAAGATGCTTGGTCGCACGGTCGAATTTGTGCGTTTCCCGGACGAGCCTCACGGGTTATCCCGGTGCGGTCGACCAGATCGCCGGTTGGCGCGGCTCGAATGGTTCTTGAAGTGGTTTGATCGTTACCTAAAGGGTAAGAAGAGATAACACTAATGAGTGATGGTGGATCAGCAGCGGCTTCTTCCGGAGCGGCGGCAGCCGCTGCTGCAGCCCGACAACATAATAATCTTCTACAATGGGAGATATTGACGATGTTTGAACCGATTGCCTGCCCGGTGTGTGCGCGGGGCAAGTTACTGCCGCTGTTGATGACCAATTCAACGAATTGGGTCTGCAGCCAGCCGGATTGCGGGTATGTGATTCACCAGCACGGCTCGGATAACACAAAGATTTGGAAGGGACAGGCGCACAAGCCGTCCTCGACCCATCCGACCGACGGCTGGCTGGAAACGCCATAACCGGAGACTCATGTCCCCGGGACTGCCTGAATTCTGTATCGATTTTAGAGATCCTGCCGATTGCCGATAGAAATCAAAGGGAATCAACATGTTTCAGGCTCGGCCTGAAGCGAAAACAGACTGATGAGCCAAGATTCCCCTTGCTGGAACCGGCCATATTGATATATTTTATAAGTTTATAGCTAATTCTTTTGGAGGAATGACTCAATTATGATGCAAGTATTGCGCGATAACACCAAGGTTATCATTTGGATATTGGTCGTCGCATTTGTGGGCACGATTGTCTTTGCCTGGGGCATGGATATTACGGGTGGAAGTGGCGGAAGCGGGGCACCGTCAAATGTCGTTGGAAGCGTTAACGGTCGCGATATTCCCCTTTCCAACTTTGGCATGGCTGCTGACCAGTACATTGAGAATCAGCGCCAGCAAGATCCCGATAAGGAATTTACCGAGTCCGATTATCGTGCGGCTCGCCGCCAGGCTTGGAACGAATTCGTTAACGGATACATCCAGCAGGAAGAAATCGAACGCTTGGGCATTCAGCTTACGGATGCTGAGCTGGTCGATTTCCTTCGCCGTTATCCACCGGCCGAAGTTCAGAACTTGGAGCCATTCGTCACCGAAGGTCGATTTGACTACAACAAGTATCTCCAAGGGATGACTGATCCGCAATTGAAGGACTTCTGGCGTCAGGTAGAGACGATGGTCCGTCCGCGCCTTGTGACATTCAAATTGCAGGAATACATCACCTCGATGGTTCGCGTGTCGGACAACGATCTTCAGGACCAGTATTTGCGCGAGAACGAACGAATCCAAGTAGACTACGCACTAGTACCGTACAGCAAATTCGTGCTACAGGCTGTGGACATCGACTCCGCACAAGTGAAATCATACTATGACTCACACCAAGATGAGTTCATGCAGCCGGAACAGGCGTATTACACGGTCATAAAGGCTGTCAAACAAGCATCGACGGCGGATGAAGGCTCAATAATCGAGCAGGCAAACAGTATCAAGGCGCAGCTTGACGGCGGAGCGGATTTCGCGACTTTGGCAAACGAGTTCACTCAGGATCCGTCCGGCAAGGGTCGCGGCGGATCACTCGGTTTCTTCGCCAAGGGAGCAATGGTATCAGAGTTTGACTCAGCAGTATTTGCAATGTCAGATGGGCAAGTTTCTACGCCGGTCAAGACGCGATTTGGATACCACATCATCTATCGCACCGGTTTCCGCAAAACGAATGAACTCGAAGAAGTCGAGGCGTCGCATATTCTCCTGAAGGCGGAAGCTTCTCAAGAGACTTTGGATGCACTTCAGGCAAAAATATCAAAGTTCAAGTCGGAAGCCAGCTCTTCAAATCTTGCTGCCAAGGTTAGCGAGTATGGACTTACTTCAGACTCAGAACGCAAATTCGCTCCAGGCGGAACAATTATGGGATTGGGCAAGGACGCCGACTTGGAAAAGTTCTTGCTCGAATCCGGCGACGGTTCCTTCTCAAATGTGATTGATCGTCCAGATGCATTTTATGTGCTCCACAAGGTTCGCGAGGCGAAAGCCGGTGTGGCTCCGCTTGCAGAGGTTTATCCGATCATTCAAAGAAACCTGCTGAATGAAAATCAACGCGGTCTTGCTTATGATGCCGCAATGCGGGTATACAATTCAGTCATGGCTGGACAGACTTTGGCTGATGCTGCCAAGGGAGCAGGCGTGACGGTATCGGAATCGGGCATGTTCTCCCGCGCTGGACGTTTGCCGGGTATGGGCAATGATCCAGCGTTTATTGGAGCAGCATTCGGGCTTTCCGAAGCGAAGCGCTTTTCACAGCCGATCTTGACGCAAAACGGTGCGGCGGTGATGGAATTTAAGGCACGTGCTGCGGCGACACTGGACGGATTTGCCGCCCAGAAGGACACGCTGCGCAGTCGCGCACTCCAAACGGCCCAGAGCGCTCACTGGGACAAGTGGTTCAGCAAGCTCATTCAGGAAGCGAAGATTGAGGACTACCGCAAAGACTTGTTTGGAGAGACTTTGTAGTTAGGTCCCTCTTATAGATACCAAAGCGTGAAAGCGCGGCGATCGCAAAGGTTGCCGCGCTTTTCGTTTGTATCCGATTCATCTACAAACTTCTGATGGCTAAAGAAACAGTGTCAACCTGAAACAAGTTTACCGGATTTACGCCTGAAACGAAGATTCAGTCTGCAACGAGAGCTTCGGCGCACAAATTCACCCGCACATAAGAGTTAGCTAAAGAAATTCTCAAAAAACCGGCTCAAGGAATGTTCTCCTGTTCCGATATGAAAACTATTGAAACGAAGTTCATGGATGAAACCGGAATGATACAGGAAGTGCAGAATTGAGTACGTCGACAGCCCACACGAATCGAATAATGGATAACAGCTACTCCGAAAAGACTATGACGAAGTTGATGCAAACTTTGGTGGAGAGTCATGCTCCAGAAGAGATATGCCAGTTTGTCGATCGGCGAATCGGCGGGCTCTTGCGAGTAGTCGATGCAGAGTTGCTCACCGGCGATGAAGGAGCAATGCCTCTGCAATTGCGATTTGGTAACGACCGGCTCTCGGAAGAGTCTCGCGAAGTAGTGACACGATCACTGGAGACTGTACTGGGCGATATGGCGGCTTTGAGCAATGCCAAGTCGCAAGAACCAAGATCCGGTATTACGCTGAAATCGCGCAGCAATGGCAATCCAACCAGCAACAGAGCAAGTGCGACATTCCCCACGGAAGTTGCTTCGTCTATGGCGCATAAGCTCCGGAACTACCTGGCTGCGATCATGTCAGCAGGCGAGCAACTACAAGACACACTTGACCATACTGCAACCGCGGATCAGTTGCAGCTTGCTGAGCTTGTTTCGCGAGCGGCACTGGAGCAGCGGGTACTGATTGATCGATTTGTGTACGCTTTCGGGCCAATGAATGTCCGCAATCAAAAGACAAATATTGGCCAGTTGATCAGACTGAATCTTGAACGGCTGGAGAGCACATGTGGTTATCGCGTCGCTTGCGACAATACCACGAAACCAATTCAAGGCAATACCGACTACGAAATGCTCGGGCGAATCATCGTCGAACTTGCGTCGAATGCGGCTGAAGTATCGCCGCAGAGCAATCCTTCGTTGAATTGGCACATTGATAGTGGGCAGTTGATTATTACAATCGATAACGCTGAGCAAAGCGCGCTTGATTCGAATGATGTACTGCAAAACAAACCATTTGTCTCGAACAAGCCAGGCCACGTCGGACTGGGATTGAGCATTGTGCGCCGATATGTCGACGCTCTGCGCGGGACACTTCAAATCACTCATGCCGATGATCGCACAACGGTGGTCGTGACGATTCCCATACAGACTGAAGATCAGACTAATTTGCATACCGAAAGGAACCCCTAATGTCTTCCATTCTCATTGTTGACGATGACCGCAATGTTTGCGGTGCGTTAAAAAACCTGCTCACGCGCCACGGTCACGAAGTTGACTGCGCGTTTCAGGCCGCTAGCGCCAAGGAGATTCTCGATAAACGTCTCTTTGACCTTGTCATTACTGATCTTCGTCTTACCGACGGATTGGGCACCGAGATTATCCGAACTGCCAAGACAGTATCACCCGACAGCGAAGTAATCATGCTGACTGGTTTCAGCACGATCGATACGGCGGTTGAAGCGATGCGTGCCGGTGCGTTTGACTATATGACGAAGCCGTTCAGCGACACGGAAATGCTGCTGACCGTAGACAAAGCGCTCAGCCAGAAGAGCATGAAGACCGAACTGCGTCATCTGAAGCGCGCATTTGCGGACTCATTCAATTTCGATAACATCATCGGCGGTTCGAGCGCGATTCGCGGGATCATCGATGTTGTCAAGCAGATTGCCCCGCAGGAAATCAATGTCTTGATCACAGGAGATTCAGGAACCGGCAAGGAACTGATCGCAAAGGCAATTCACAACAACTCACAGCGGCGTGAGGGCAAGTTCGTCGCCATCAATTGTTCGGCGATGCCGGAACTGCTGCTGGAATCAGAGTTGTTCGGACACGTCAAAGGAGCGTTCACCTCAGCGACAGCCAACAAGAAGGGCCTGTTTGAGGAAGCTTCAGGCGGAACGATCTTCCTCGATGAGGTAGGTGATACCTCAGCGTCGTTGCAGGCGAAGCTCCTGCGTGTGCTTCAGGAAGAAGAGATTCGTCCGGTTGGCTCCAACGAGACATTCAAGACGAATGTGCGCGTTATCGCGGCAACAAACAAGAATCTGGAACAGATGGTGGCTCGCAACCGATTCCGCGAGGACCTGTACTACCGACTCAATGTCATCTCTCTGCATGTGCCTTCACTAGGCGACCGGAGAGAGGATATTGTTCCATTGGCACAGCACTTCCTGTCGAAGTACTGCACTCACTTCAACAAGCCAATGAAGCGTTTCTCGGTAGCTGCGTGTGAAAAGCTGATGATGCACGAGTGGCCGGGGAATGTCCGCGAACTTGAGAACACAGTCAAGCGGGCGGTTGCGCTCTCGATCTCAGAGATCATTGATGTCGACAATCTCTTCCTAATGAAGCCGATGCCAAACCGCGACGAGACAACCGACTCGAGAGCTGCTGCGCAACTTGACACGACTTCGCTGCAAGACATGGCGCGCGAGCACATTGTCCGCAGTCTGAAGGAGAATCGTTGGAACTACTCGATTACAGCCGGAAAGCTCGGTATCGGGCGCACGACGCTGTGGCGTAAGGTTAAGAAGTATAGTATCGTTAAGGACTAATCCGTTCACTACGTCACTTACTTCGCCTATTGAAGGGCATTCGGCTTCAGCCGGGTGCCCTATTTTATTGTCAAACAGGCGACTGGATTTTGTGGGATTGGGACAGTGTTGATCCATCTCGAGGGCGCTGGTATTGACCAAAAATACCTGAGTTGAGAGGGAACCATTACACTACCCTCTTGTTCTCTCTATTGACAAACGGCTTGCTGTTGGTTAGATAGTGGTAACCATGTTTCGCAAGAAAACACCAAGCCTAAAGAGCGAGTTCGAATTAGAAGCCATGGTACATACCGAGGCTCTCTACCGAACCGCAGTGAGAATGACCAAGAACCCCGGAGACGCGGAGGACCTGGTACAGGAGACGTTGCTAAAGGCTTACAAGAGCTTTGACCGATTCGAGAAAGGCACTAATGCCAAGGCTTGGTTGTTCAAGATCATGACGAATACATTCATCAACACCTACCGAGCCCGACAGAAAGAATCCACCTCAGTCTCCTTCGATGAAATCGACGACAGTTATTTACACAGTCAAATCACCGGAATGTCGAGTGAATCTGGAAATCCCGAGAAGGATTTCTTCAACAAGGTCCTCGACGCCGACGTAGTAGCTGCGATTGAGAAATTGCCGGAAGAATTCAGAATGGTCGTTGTCTTGGCATTTAATGAAGGTTTTGCATATCAGGAGATAGCCGATATCCTCGGCATACAGGTTGGAACAGTGAAATCGAGACTACATCGCGGACGGAAGATTCTCCAGAAACTGCTATGGGAATACACTAACAGCAGCGGCGCACCCAAGGAGAGAGCAGAATAGTGAACTGTCGGGAAGTATTAGCCAAGCTTTACGATTATCTTGATTCGGAGCTACCATCCGATGAGAAGCATCAGGTAAAATCGCACCTTGAAGTATGCACCCACTGTCTGGAACAGTATAAACTTGAAGAAGATTTCAACAAACTGATCCAGCAGAAGGTTAAATCTCCAGCCGATATTCAGAACCTCAAAAGCAAAGTCCTGCAAGAAATCGAGAAGATTGATCGCGGGGATAACAAGGGCGCTTCAAGTAGTTCGTCTGGGCGCAGTGTATTCTACCTATTGGCTCCAATTGCCGCAGCGGCATTGATCGCTTTAGTTCTAATCAATCCGTTCTCACCCAAGGGATCAGTCTTGGAAGCGGTTTATCCATTTGCGATGGAGCACAACAAGTGCCTCGATCACGTGCTTCAGTATCTTGTCAAGTCGCAGGATCCGCAGGTAGTCCAATCGGCACTTGCGCACTTCGGCAGTCTTCCAGATGATCTATTCAAGATCCCACAAAGTGACTATCAGATCGAGGGTGCGGCATTGGCACACACCGACAGCGGCGAGAAGCCGCATATCGACTATGATTACAGCGGCACAGACGTGTCGATATTTGTGCTGGATCGCGATACTATTGACAAATCTGCTTTCCGGCAATTGCAGCATAACGGCAAGACGTACTACATGGGCAGTTGCCCCAAGTTCCATTATGTTATCTGGCAGTGCAAGAATCATGAGTGCATTGCGGTCAGTAAGCTCGGGGAAGATCAATTATTGGGATTTGCTTCGACGTTTTAGTAGAGTCTTGAATTGACCAATCAGGAGCGGCGGCCAAATGGCTTGCCGCTTTTTTCGTGGCTGTCCCCAGACGACTCGACGCAGCAGGCATAACAAATTGGAATTCAGTGTTGGCGCGAGACGGTTCTGTCGATATCTTGTGAAGATGAAAACAAGATACACTCATTTTGCGGCAATCTCTCTGGTTGTCATTCTTGCGGTTACAGCCTGCCATTCAGCTGATGATAATTCTGCACGTCCAGTCGCTCACAAGGAATTCACCGACAAGGTCCAGTGGAATTCGTGGGATCAGACCTCATTTTCGAAAGCGGCGAACGAGAGCAAGCTAATCTTCTTGTATCTAAGCACGCCGTGGTGCGCGCCTTGCGCTGAAGCGGAGCGCGAGTTGTTTGGAAATGACACGATAGTGGAGATTCTCAATAGTCAGTACATCCCGATTGAAGTCGATGGCGACCGCTATCCCAATGTTGCCGAGCGGTATTCACTCGGCGGATATCCCTCTTGTGTCATCCTGACCCCGGACCTGCGTCTGCTGGGCGGGACGGTACGTGTACCGGCGGACTCATTGCAGCTATTATTGAAACGAGTGAGTGATACCTGGCAACACACTCCAGTTCTTGCTGAGATGCAAGCTGCGCGACTCGACAGCGTATTCAGGCAGTCGGTCAGTGCACGCAAACTGCAGCGGCCTTCTGATGAGTTGATCCGCTACACCGAACGTGTTGTGGCGCACTACTATGATTCGACCTATGGCGGATTCGGCAATCAGCCGAAATTCCCGCTTCCTGAAGTCAACGACTTTGCCTTCACTGCCACTGCCCCTGAAGGCGGTCCGTTGTTTAAGGACGAGATTACTCACACTCTGAAGGCGCAGCTGAATCTTTTGGATCCAGTTTGGGGAGGGTTCTATCGAAGTGCGGCGTTCGCTGATTGGAGCAACCCCAGCCATGAGAAACTCCTTGCGGACAACGCAATGCTGTTAATCAACTATGTTGATGCATTTTTGTACTCCAAGGATTCTACGTATATGGGAGTTGCTGAGAAGGCGGTGAGCTACATAGACAAGTTTCTTCGCACCGACCGTGGTTGGGGATTTTATAACAGCCAGGCAGGAGTCGTTCTGCACGACAATGAGCTTACTGATCCTCGTGAATACTTCGGTAAGGATGATGCTAATCGACGCAAGATCGGCCTGCCGGCGATACAGCGGGAAGTTTACACTGCGGCCAATTGTTACGGCGTCAGTGCATATCTCAAAGCCGGTAGAGTCCTGAAGCGTCAGGAGTTGATTGAGTACGCAACCAAGACACTTGATTCGCTCCTTGCTGTTGGCGTTGCCAACAAAGGTTTGATGCGTCACAGCATCTTGAGTCAAGAAGCAAACGACCCTATGATTCTGGCGGACCAGGTAGCGATGGTAACGGCGCTTTTGGATGCGTATGAAACGACCGGCAAACAGCGGTACCTTGCAGAAGGAATACGACTTTCCGAAGCGACATACTCGCAGTTCAATGATCCCGCCACGGGCGGATTGACTACCGATATTGCCGGATCAGACGTCATCGGCCGCATGTCGGTTCCGATGAAGCCGTTTTCAATCAATGCGGCGGCATCGACGAACTTCGTGCGTCTTTTTTATTACACTGCCGACGTTAAGTATCGCCAGCCGGCGGAAGCTATATTCCTCTATTTGATGAACATCCCGATCCGCAACGACGATCTTCGTCTCTGTTCGTTGACTCGCACGTACCTGCGCATCACACGGTTCCCCACCAAATTGGCGATGCTCGGGCCGCGAAACGAAGAATATAACGCGCTCCTTGGGGCAATTTTCAGCCGCAATTTCCCACGGTTGACATTAACGCATTTAGGAGATGGCAAAACCGAGACGCAATATGGCGAGCTTAAGTTCGCTCCGACAGACCGCGCACAGCTATTCGTGTGCGGTGACGACACCCTATCGCATCCCATAACCGAAGCCGACAGCGTGGATGTCGTCGTTCGGGCATTTCAATTCAGCTTGATGAATAAAAGATAGGTCTTAGCGACCGAGAGATTTGCAGTCACTTCCCCTCTCCCGCCTATGGCTGGAGAGGGGAAGAACTGAGAGCTAATGCTATCGAGGAATCGACGGGTTAACGCTCATCGGATACTTTCCTTTGTAGGCGTATCCGGTCTTGAGAGCGGATTCAATCTCACCGCGTGATTGAGCGGCAATCATCTTGGGATTGTACTCGAGTACCGGTGAAACAAAGACGCGAATGGCGAAGGTCTCAAAATTGGGGAACCACTGCCACTCCAGCAAAGATTCACCTGGATTCTGGGAGACGTCTCGCGCCACCCAGCAAAGTGTATCGGTGTCGCTTGAGGTGTCGATTCTTAAGTCGGGACGCGCTCCTCCCAATTGAAAGTACCCAGCGTAGAATATCGGACCATTTGGCACATACCAGTCAACGGGAAACGTATTCCATCCCTCAAAAACCGTGAAGAAGGAATTGCTTACACCAATGGCGTTGAATGGGACATAGAGGTCAATCGATTGGTCGAATGCAGCATCGTATGCCAGAAGTTGGATTACGGTGTCGCCCTGACAGAAGTTAACGGACACTGAATCAATAAAAACACGCTCTTGGCCGTGTGGCATTTCGAAGCCCTTGACCCAGTAGTAATCGAGGACACCAACCTGTTGACAGGCCTCGAATGTACCGTCGTCAGTGATGACCAATTCGCCGCTATTCAAGATGTGGACATCGATGCTATCACGGGTGGTATTAACAGCGCCGGGAGTATTGACAATAATCACCGCGCGAGAGGCGCCCAATTCGTCAAGTTCGGCGCGGTTAATAGTGAGCGTAACCGTGCCATCGTTCTGGCCGGCAAGGGTTGACAATTCCAGCCATCCGCCATGCGCCGGGGCTGCCGGTTTTTCTGCGGCAAAGCGATAGGCGATGCTCAGATCCCACGCTAAGTTTCCGGTGCCTTTGTTACTGATAACGAAATTCGCGGTCGTGCTGGACGAACCAAGGTCAATTTTGTGCTTGTTCAGACCAAGGACCGGTCCATTGTCGGTGCAGGTAGGGCAATCGTCATCACTGCAGCCAAAAGCGAGCAGAGCAAGCGATAGCGATGCAAGAACTGTCAGTTTTCGGAACATCTATTCCTCCGAGTGTCGGTTTATTTGATTTTCTAATTGCTAAGACTTGACCAAAAGTGCGACCGAATTAGCCGCCCCATCTGTTTCCATAATATGACGCATGCTGCCTGCGAACAACAAATATTTCCCGCAAAATCCACTGGTCCACTTTTTCGGTAGCAGAGCGGTCGAGCCGCCGCTAAACATCCTGCAAAGTTAGCCGAAAATGGTAAAGAGGATTCTCGTTTGAAACATGAAACAGGTAAGAGATGTTCGACCGACTTAGTGAGACATCGACACTGATTCGCAGTACCGGCGACCAAGCCGGAGTATCCGAAGGCAATCAACAACCGATGCTGGTTGTCATGCACGGCTCGCTCTTGGGGATGACGTATACCGTTAACTCCAGAGCGATAACAATCGGCCGGATGGCGGATTTGGACATACCCATTGATGACGAGAACGTCAGCCGCCGACACGCAGAGATAGTTCTTGAAGGCGACTGCGTCAAGCTGCGCGATCTGGATTCCACGAACGGGACTTTTGTCAATTCACAGAGGGTCAAAGAGTCGGTACTTTGCGATGGCGATTTGATTCTGATTGGGCGGGTGCTTTTCAAGTTCATTCGCTCGAGCTCGATTGAGAACCGCTTCTTCGGTCAGATGTATTCGCTGGCGACGACAGATTTTCTTACCGGCATTTTCAACCGCCAGCATATCATGAGCAGACTTGAGAGCGAGTTCGCCCGTGCTCGTCGCTATGTGCGGCCATTGTCGGTGCTGTTGTACGACATCGACCATTTCAAGCAAATAAACGACACATTCGGGCATCTCGCCGGCGATCAACTGCTCATCGAAAGTTCACGACTGGTGTCAAAGAATGTTCGTCAGCAGGATTTCTTCGGACGACTTGGCGGTGACGAGTTCTTGGTAATTTGCCCTGAAACAGACTTGAACAACACAGTGCTAATGGCGCAAAGACTGTCGCAACTGGTCGAGAAGTGGAGCTACTCTTACCAGAGCCGCAAGCTTGACTTCAGTATCAGTATTGGCATAGCAGGCATCTCCGACGAGATGCGGTCATCGACCGATCTGATTGCGAAAGCGGATGCAATGATGTACAAATCCAAGCATCGCGGGCGCAATCATGTGTCCTACTAAAGACAACTGATTCCGCTATCTCATAGAATCTCTGAAGACCGCTCAGAAAGTCGAAACGGCGGATGATCTCATCCGCCGTTCTATTTTGTATCGAATACAATTATGCTGATCGATTAGGGGCACAGGGCGCAAGGCACACTGCCGCCTGAGAAGATGTAGTTGATGATATAGACGACATCTGAAACGGTCACCTGCGCATCGCAGTTGACATCTCCGATATCAATCGGACTCGGCGCGGGACCACCGCCGAAAATGAAAGTGATAAGATAGACAACATCAGTAACGGTTACTGTGCTGTTCTGGTCGACATCGCCGCAGACCACATCACACGCATCGCCGATTCCATTCAGATTCGAATCTTCCTGAAGCGGATTTGAGACGTTCAGGCAATTGTCGCAGATGTCACCGACACCGTCACTGTCGGCGTCTTCCTGACCGGGATTCGCGGCGAAGCGGCAATTGTCGGAAGTGTTGGCAATACCATCGTTATCGGCATCTGCGATGTCAGTAGTATCGCGAAGCTGCAGGATGTAGAACTTGCCGTTCATGTTTGAGGCGTAGACATAGCCGCTGTCAGCAAAGGGGAATGTTCCCCAACAACCGTCAAACCCGGTTGCGGTCGGCCAAGTATCGAACTTAGCCACAGAAACCGGTGCGGCCGGATTGGTGATGTCGTGAATTTCGCAACCGGCAGCATAGTGCGAGGTATAGACGAAATTCCCCATACAATGAACGTTATGAGCGACGTTCGAATTGCCGAGATATTGACCCACCAACTGAATGTTGTCGAGATCCTGAATGTCCCAGATCTTGATTGTCTTCCCCTGCGTCTCTTCTGTGGTCACCATGTAGTTGCGGTCCTCGGTGGGCCAGACATTATGAACATAACCGGCGCTGGGTATCGTAATCTGACCAATCAACTGCGGCGCAGTCTTGACAGTCATGTCGTAGATCGACACTGTCGGCGCCCAACCATCGGCTACATAGACTGTATCGTCTGTCGCTAAAACGTCGTGGATTCCGTCCGCACTGCCAAAGCTGTGAACATGAACCGGATTTTCCGGATCGGCAAGACTCCACACATGGATTGACATATTAAGCTGGTTGCGGCCCTCAAGATAAGCGTAGCCGTTGAGGGTGTCGATCGAGAGATTGTGCGAGGTCACATCACCCGAAGGATGCACATTGATTGACTTCACGAAATGGACGCTGTCGGGGAGATACTGCATATCGATAATCATCAGTCCCTGATTCGTCCCAGTGCACTCAGATGTAATGTATGCATAGTGCTGGTAAGTTTTGATATCGCGCCAGTAGGCAGAGCAGCTATTCTTGGGACCGGTAACCATCTGCACCTGGGAGCGAGTAGATACATTGACAAATGCGACGCCGTCACGAACTCCCATAATTGCGTACAGCTGTCCGTCCGGTGCTTTCCAGCCCCAGCAATCGCTGCCGCCGAGACTTCCGGCGCTTGGATAGGTAAACGTTGCTATGCTGTCGAGAACATAGTTGCTGGCTCTGGCTTCCATGCCCCAGAGGGAGAGCGCTGCCACAATGAAGAACAATGATAGTGCTCGGCTCAAATTTCCTCCGTTTGCCAAATGGCGTAAGTAGAAGTGTGGGTATCTATTAGATAGATAATATACCCATATTGACCATTATGTCAACCCCTTTCATGCCGGCGTCGTCACCGCAATTGAAACACAAAAAAGCGGCGGATCGTGTGATCCGCCGCTTAACAGAAACAATCCGCTACAAATCGTTAACTACGATTTGAGCTGGAACTTGATTTCATAGGTAACCCAAAGGGCGACCGGCTGTTTGTTCTGCATTGCCGGCTTCCATTTGCACTGCTTGGCTGCTTCAATAGCTGCTTCTTCAAATCCTGCGTTGGCGCCGGATTCTTTAGCAATGATGGCGTCCTTGACGTTGCCGCTGCGATCGACAAGTACCTTCACCCAAACGCTTCCCTCGATGCCGGCTTTACGGGCAATTTCGGGGTACTTGAGCGGGGCATCCTGGATCTTGACGGGGCGTTCTTCGACCGCCACAAATTCATCGGGTGTCGGAATATACTCTTCGATGGGAATATCAAACTGAACGTTACCAGCGCCATCGCCTTCGGAAAGTACCGGCGAACTGATTTCGGCCAGTTCTTCCTGGGAGACAATGACAAAGTCTTCAGTCACTTCTTCATCAGGAACTGCCTCGGGCAAGGTGAACTTCGGTGCGGCAATTTCTTGCTGAACCTTCACCTGCACGTCGCGTCTTGCTACTGATGGAGGGGGACCGAGTTCGGATAAGTCGCGAATGATGATCGAAGGCGCGCTGGCAGCGTCGGACGCCATCAGCATGCGAACCAATCCAATGACAGCGAAGATCAGAAAGAACGATGCGAGTACCAGCAGAACAGCATTGCGCATATTCTTCTGGTAGGAGCTCTTGAGCTCGATGGCGCCGATTGGCGACCACTTGGTTACATAGACGTTGGATGCCATAACTATCTGACTCCTCCTGTCTGACTGTAAACCCGCTCGTCAAACACTTTCGTATCGCGATCCGACCAATGGTCGATCGAATAGCGGAATGAAAAACGCTCTTCTTCCGGATTAGCTGCCTTGTATGAAGTCATGAATTCTTCGTTGCGACGCAGTAAGGCTTCGACAACTTCGACTTCATCAAGCATGTCAACCATCATTGAATACTTGGCTTCAGGATGGATGAGAAGCAGTGTATTCAATTTCGGACGTTCCCAATTATAGCGAATAAACAATTCGCGAACTGAATCGGCAGGAATCGGCCACGGCACTTTGATGTCTTGTCCCGTGACGCGCTCGGCGCCGATCTTGTAGTAGTAGTCGTTGTACTTGTCGACATAGATGCGCAGGAGATTACTCTCCTTGACCTTGACGCGATCTTCGACAGTCTCCTCTTCGGCCTTTGGCGGCAGATTGATTTCCATCGCCTGAGGCATGGCAAACACGGTTGTCACCATGTAGAAGATTAGCAACAGGAACGCGATGTCGACCATGGGAGTCATATCGATACGAATACCGAGACGACGCTTGGGACGGCGCAGTCCTTTGTGTTTTCCTCCGCCAGACTCTTTTTGTATTACATCACCAGCCACAGCGCATCACCTCCCTATATGGCTTCCGCTTCCAGCTCAGTTATGATCTGGAACCGCGACAAGTTCTCTTCCACCATTGTGTCCATGACACGCTGCATGGTTCCGAACTTGACATCTTTGTCAGCTTTGATAATCACGAGTGCGCTAAGATTTCGCGCCCGGATACCGTTAATCACTTTGCCCACCGTATACGGTGTTGCCTCCATGTAAACGCGCTCGATAGTCGGCACCATGCGGCCATTGATATCCTTCTCGACCTTTTCCATATAGTCGCCAAAGATCGAATCGTCCGGCGTCACTGTGACGCTGATCTTGTCCTTCGACGGCAGCTCGATTTGCGAGTGCGAAGAAGGCAGTGACACGGCTTTCTGCTCCGGTGGTTTGAACTGCGTGGTCGCCATGTAGAAAATCAGAAGCAGAAACGCGATGTCGACCATCGGAGTCATGTCGATGCGGATCGAAATCCGCCGTTTCTTCTTGATAGCCATTGTTTACTTGGTCTCCGCCGCCGACTTAAACAGTTGCAGAACTTCGTAGGTCGCTTCGTCTGTCGTATAGTTGAATGAGTCGACCTTGTTGACGAAATAGTTATAGAAGAAAATACCGAGGATACCGGAAATCAAACCGCCTGCGGTATTTACCAGTGCTTCCGAGATACCGGTTGCCAGCGAAGTGGCGTCAATGACACCGCCCGAAGCGCTACCGGTAGCAGCGAAGGCGCGAATCATACCAATTGTTGTACCAAGAAGACCGACCATGGTTGCAATCGAAGCGATGGTCGACATGGCAATAAGGTTGCGTTCAAGCAATGGTCCTTCGAGAGCGTTAGCTTCTTCGATAGCTGACTGCGTGAGAGCAATCTTCTTCTCGCCGTCCATCTTCGGATCGTCTTTGACCGACATGAAGCGGTCGATACCGGCACGAAGAACGTTGGCGGTGGTTCCGCGCTGCTTGTCGCAAGCGGCCAACGCGCCGTCGTAATCGCCTTTGCGCAGCATTGCGATTAGATTCTTGAAGAATACCTGAACTGAGGCTTTGCCTTTGGCGACCTTAAGTGAAAGGAAGCGTTCGACAACGAATGCGATCAACATGAAGAATACGCCGATCAGGAGCACGACCAGCGGTCCGCCCTTGTAGCATGAGTGAGCAATGGTTCCTTCCGGCTGTGCTTTCAGGATAACGCCCCAAATGATATAGCCGACTACAAACGCGATGAGCGCATTGAGTGTGACAAAAATCGACTGTTTCACCTAATTAATCCTCCAATTACATAATTATGGACAAAAATCAATTTTCGCTTCTTAAGCCGCGGAGAAGTTTATATCTCCTTGGACTTGTTGTAATTCAGAATAAATCCAAAAACCGAGAGCCAGAACCCAACGCTTGAGAGCTGGACCAGGGTGACGACAGAATATCGCGAGTCAATCTCGTCAATACCGAGATGCTCGCCAAACGGGATTCGCTGGCCAATGAGACTGATCAGAATGACAAGCAAGAAAATCCCGAAGGGAATTGCGTTGAGTCGCAGAACTTTTTTGAGCTTTTGCACGTAGACATCTTCAGATGGTGCTTTGCCGAAGAGAGTCAGCATCACCATGATGCCGAGCACCAGCGAGATTACAGCCATTGCGGCTGTCAGATAAACGGAGACTGGTATCACCCAACCGCCGATTTTCTGGACATAGAACCAGAATCCGCTCATGTTGAAGACGCCAAGGATTCCGTTAAAACTGGCCGGACCATAGAGTGTCGAGGCCTTCATCCAGGTGAGAAAAGGAGCTATAATCATCATGGCGCTGGCGATGATGATGAAGATGCGGTCGGTCTTAGTCACGACATTGGAATAGACTACCGAGTTGCGGTAGACAGATCCAATTTGTGCCTTGAGACCTTCGACATATGATTTGCGCTCATCTTCGTTGCGCCAGAAAGGGTCGGTTTTTGATCCAAAGACCTCAAAGCCGATATAGCGGTATCGTTCTTCGGTCGGATCAACAGGTTTTTGTTCAGCCATCAGGTACTTCCTCAAGCTCTATAAATCAAGGTTCTCTTTGAGGTTCTTGAGTGTTTCGTTGTTCGGAGCGCACTGCAATCCGCGATTGACCCACTTAAGAGCTTCCTCATCTTTATCGAGAGTATCATAAAAACTAAGTGCTTGTGCCATCCACGTAATCACGTCGATTTCCTTACATTTGTCAACACCATTTGCCTCCATACGCTGCAAGCATTTGGTGAGAGCTTCGATGGCCTGTTCTTTTTTGGGTGGCTTTTCGGAGATGTAAATAAAGCCAATCCATTTGTAAGGTTCGTAGTCTTTGGTATCGGTGTCTGCCCACTTGCGCAACCACTCCATTCCCTTCTCCCGATTCTTAATCTGGAAGAGGTAGGTTGTCGACAGGGTCTTGAGAACAAATGGCGAATCAGGTTTCAGCTTGTACATCAGTTCCAGATACTCGACAGCTTTGGTAAAGTCGTTCATTTTAATGTAGCTGAACGCGATGTACTGATAACTCTGGAGATGCGTGGAATCGATGGCGATGCGTTTCTCAAACCACGGGATTGCTTCAGTGTAACTGGTTCGGTTGTAAAGGTCGAAACCAAGTCGATAGATAAGTGACTTCTCGTCAGGCTTCAACTCAACCGCTTTGGTCAAATTCACGATAGCCTGGTCAAGAAAGCTGGTATCGGGAACGCCTTCCTTCTTGGAGTCATAGAATAGTTGTGAGTAGGTAACGCCACGGTCGCGGAAGAATTCGAAATACTCCGGTCCCCAGACAAAGTTAGGATCGCCCTGAGATATCTTGTTCTCGTAGGCTTTATAGGCGTTAACAGCTTCATCATAACGTTTCAAACGAAATAGCGCTTTGGCAGTGAAGTCAAAGGCGACCGACTTATCGGAACCCATATCAATTGCGCGCCGGAGTTTTTCAATAGCCAGCTCGTAGCCGCCGACGTAGTAGTAGGCTTGTCCGAGTCGATAAAGCAAATCGAGCGTTTCCTTGCCGCCGGTCGCGACATAATGTTCATACGCCCAGATAGCATTCTTGAAGATATCGGTGTAGCCGTTAGCGCCGGATTCGCCGGATTCCAGCGCCGCACTTACGCGCGACAAGCCGAGGATCATGAAGATGTCGCCCTGAAGACTGTATGCTTGTGTGTAGTTTGAGTCGAGACCGATAGCCTTGGATGAGTTGTCGATGGCCTCTTTGAATTGCTTCTGCATATAGTATGCACGCGCGAGTTTGAAGTAGGTAATGACGTCAGTGGAATCAGTCATTAGGACGTCTTTGTAACCGTTGACGGCCACAGCATAGACGCCGTTTTCATAGTTCATGTCCGCAAGATCACGTTTGTATTCGATGTTGGTAGGCTCTTCCAGTTCGGCCTTACGCAACGCAATGTCGGCCTCGGAAAATTCCTTCTTAGCCACATGGTAATGTCCTAGATGATTGAGGAACCGGCCTTTGGCAGTCTTGCTCTTGGCGACGCCCTCATCGAGGATTTTCTTGGCTTCTTCCCAGCGTTCATTCTGAATGTAGACAAGAGCCAAATAGGCTTTGGCTTCGTCGTGTCTTTTCTTCAGTTCGAGACACTTATTGAGTTGGGTTTCGGCCTGCGCCCAGTCTTCTTTTTCGATATAGATGCGACCGAGCCAGTAATAGAGGTCTGCATAGGTCGGGTCTTTTGTGATCGCACTATTAAGGAATGTGATAGCTTCATCGAACTTGCGATGCTGAATCATTTCAGCCGCATCGGAGGCAGCGTCCGCAAAGGCGCTGGCCGACATGCTGAGTAACAGCAGGGCGAAGAGCGTTGCTGTCAAAGTTTTTCTCATTCTCTTTGTACTCCAATCAGTTGTCGGCAAACCAAAGACTGCCAATATAGCTCCGGTCTCCGGGAGCGTCAAGGCTTTTCCCGGTTCTTGCGATCCGAGTTATAGATCATTAGCAGTCTGACGCCGGCATAGGCAATAATGATTAATCCAAAACCAAATCGATAGGTCGGCTCCAATATGCCTATGAAGCCCGACATCACCACAATCCCGACGAACAAGACGATTGTCACAGAGATATAACTGATGATCCGATCAAATTTCGGCATATCGATTTCTCTCTTCTGATGATTATACAGTCGGTAAGATAAATTCTTCCCAAATCTATCTCTACCAAATCCGCATTTATTGTTAAGATACAGAAACTCTACTTACGTTCTATCCAAATAGTGTGCCGAGACCCTTATTTTCTTTCACGGTAAGTTGCAACGTAACAAGAGAATACAGCGATGGAATCTTTGCCACAGGGATTATTGGGTGCACCCGCAGAAACTGCGCTGACCTTACTGTGACAAATCCAATATATGGTTAGATAACAACGGGTTACAGTTTCAGGAAGACAAAGCAATGCGCGTGAGAAACTGCGCAGATCGTCAAAAATATCGACGTTTGTGCGCATGCAGGTCATTGCGGCGCTTTCATAGATCTCAGCCACTGTGAAGTCTCATTGATAAGCTGCGACTCGCTGTCATAAACATTGACCGGAACGGGTGAAGCAGCGACGAGAATGCGGCCATAGTTCTTTTTGCCCATGCGCGAGTCGGTGATGATCACCGCACCCCAGTCGGTCGCGCTGCGAATCATCCGACCAACACCCTGACGATATTTTAGAACCGCTTGCGGCAGTGAGATCGTCATGAAGGGATTGTCGCCTTTCTTCTCTGCTTGTTCTTGTCTCGCCAATTCGAGCGGGTCATCGGGAACTGCAAAGGGCAATCTCGTAATGAAGAGCAGCCGCAGCAATTCGTCGGGGAGATCGATTCCTTCCCAGAAGGATTCGGTCCCAATCAAAATCGCATTGCGGGCAAGCCGGAATCGACTTAACAACGTCTGAGGCAAGGTGTCGGGAGTCTGATAAAGCACTTCGCCTGCTTTGCCGTGAGTATCCAAAAGCGGCTTGGCAATATCTTCCACCATTCTGTACGAAGTGCAAAGCACCAGCGTAGGCAGCCGCGCCGAAGAGCGGAATTTCAGAATGAGGTTACTTAGCTTGGCAGCATAACCGGGCTCGTTGGGGGCCGGGAGATATCGCGCTAAACCGATGCGAAGCTGATCATCGAGGGGAAACGGCGAACGGATCTTGACTTTGTAGTTTGCGTGTTCGTTATCACTGCTGATCCCAAGGCGAGATGATGTCCACTCAAAGTCGTCTTCGGAGTCGAGAGTTGCAGAAGTAAAGACCATTGAATCGAACTTTGAGTAAAGCTTGCGCGCTAACAAGTCGCCGACATTCAGGGGTGCGATAGTGACCCACACCTCGCCAGAGTCATAAAGATGTGCCCACATTACTTCCGACTCGTCGCCAACCGTACTGCAATGCTCCAAAATGGAAACAAAGCGAGCGAGTGCTGCGGTTTGCCTGCGCAGTTGGGTAAGCCCTTCGACTTTCTCGTCCTCTGATTTCGGTGTCAACCCCGTCTGTATTTGGGAGAGGGTCTCGCGCAACTGCACCAGATATTCCTTCTCGGTTACCCAGAGATCGCAGAGAATATCGTGAATCGGTTCATTGTTGCGAAAACGCACCCTATCCTGCTGGGAGCGTGAACCACGGCGCAGTATTTGGCGCACGGATTCGGTGGCAATGCTGACGCGCGAATGCAATCGTGCCAGAAGGTTTTCCAGTCCGATCATCATCTCCGGGCTGTCGGCTGATTCGAGAGCCTGATTGAGCAACGGAAGGGTCTTCTCATCTGCGAGCCGCTCCAATGATCGGGCGAACGCTTGCAGAGGCAGCACTTCCGAAAAGGAGTTGATTGCTTCGTGCTCCAGTCGATGGGCCTCGTCGAGTACTGCATGCGAGAACCTGCCCAGAATATCGCCGCCGGAAACCAAGTCTGAAAATAATAGGGCGTAGTTCGTAATTACGATATTGGAACGAGCGGCGCTTTTGCGGGCACGAAAGGCATAGCAGTCGCTGTAGAACTGGCATTCTTTGCCAAGACAACTTCCCTCTTCGAGGGTTATCTTTGGCAGTAAATCTTCGGAGTCAGGCTGGTCGAATATTGCAGTCTCGGTTAAGTCTCCCGATTCAGTCGAGTGTTCCCAAACAACCAACGCCGCCATGTATTCTGGTGGAATTCGACCCATGTGTTCGCTTAGGTCAGAGAGAAAGAGCTTGTACTTGAGCAGGCAGAGATAGTTGCCGAGTCCCTTCAAGAGACTGACGCGAAATCCATCCGGTACCAATCCACGAATCTTGCGAAGATCGGAACGAAAAAGCTGTTCCTGCAGTGATTTCGTGCGGGTAACGATGACGGCGCGGTTTTCGCTTTCGGCACAAGAAGCGATTGTGGGCAAGAGGTAACCGAGCGACTTCCCGGTACCGGTTGCTGCTTCAAGTAGTACAGATGCGTGCTGCTGGATACATTTGAGAACAGCTTGTGCGTACTTGGCCTGACCCTTGCGCATTTCGTAGCCGTCAATGAATTGGCTCATTTTGCCGGTCTCAGAAAATAGCTGGATGACGTCATCGGTGCTGAGTCGGCTACCGCTGGTTAGGTTCTCGAAGCGATCAAGGGTGTTCAGATACTCAGGATCGATGGCGTAGGATGCATCAGGTTTGACTCTTGGCAATTGATTGAGCCAAGCAGCATATTCGGGTGCGAGGCCACGAAAAATAGTCTTGAGGGCGCGCACGGTGCCTCCCGGCAGTTCGCGGGCACGAAGATTCAAGATCTCTATCAATCTGGCAAGAGCCTCGGGAGGCGAAGCGCCTTTGGGCAATTCAAAGGCTTTTTCATACTCGGAGAGACTCCGCGCGGTTAGCGTCGGGAAGAAGAGCCGGAGCATAAATGCCAGATCAATCAGCGGTGCTTTGGCGAGAAGGGTGTCGACTCTTTGCCATTCGCGAGACTGCGAGTAGAGGTCGCGATTGAGAAATTTGAATCCAGTGGCGCCTTGCAAGGCGAGGAAGAACTTCTCAATCTTTGCACTGCTTACAGGGACTTCAGACTCTTCAGGTACTACGAGTGCATCAATTGGCCTATTGTTCTGATCGCCAAGTTCAAAAACTTCAAGAGATAAGATACGTGCAGTTGCAGAGGGTGCTTTGATATCGCACCAAAGTGCAAACTGGGTATCGTAGTTTTCGGGCATCGTGTTCTTAGAATGTAAACGTATTGGGGCGCGTTTGGTAGACAAACGACAGTTCCACAGACTTGCCCTTAACATCGATGCGGTCGATTTGGACAAGAGCGTAACAACCGTCTTGCGTTTTGAGATACAATCGACTGCCGGTTCGAATTGGAATCACGTCTTTGCCATCGCCGATTGGCGGAGGAGATTCATCGAAATTGTCAGCAGACTGTGCACTGACTGGGTAGAATTGCGTCCGGCGCAAGACAACATCAATTCGCTGCGGTGATGCAAGGTGCGCCTTAGCGTCAATCACGGTGAGGTAAATGTCATTGGAGAGATCGTCGGTTGAAACGGCTTGAAGACGGGCGAAGGAAAAGCCAGCATCTTCCTTACTGAAAGATGAATTCAAACGAATCCAACCCTGTGGTCTGGGGATGGTCTCAACTGTATCCTCACAGAATGACTCTGCGGCATTGGGATAGACAATGCTGATTCGAAAACGATAACGCACGCCGTTGTCTAATCCAGTCGCCCGGTAGGTTTCGAACTCGTAACCGGGATCGAGGTCGCCGGGATATGGCGATGAAGTGATCTTCTCGAATGCGCCATCCTCGCGTGCCAGGTAGATGTTGTAACCGCTTAGGACGCGATTTGCCGGTTGATTTGTCTGCCAGCGCAATTCAGCACCTGAGGTTGATGCGGTTACAGTCAGATGCGAAGGAGCTACGCCTGTCATCGCAGTCGGAGGCTCAACAGCCGGAGAAGGAGTCTTGGGCTTTGGACCGCAAGCTATCAATGCGACCGTCATTAACATTGACATCGCGGCAAGTAGATGTCGCACCTTCAGAGTCCTTTGAAGCGAATAGAGTCCGTGAAACACTGCAACTATTTCAGCGAGCGTCGCGGCGGCCCAATATATGCTGCGTTGGTGTCGCCCAGCTTGCGCATCGGCTTCTGCGTGGTTTTCTCTTCGTAGACGTGTGCAATCAAACCTGAGATTCGGGAGAGCATGAAGAATGCTTTTCCGAGCCGCCAGTCAAAGCCCATGTCGGAAGTGACGGCGGCGATGGCGCCATCGACATTGATTGGCAACGGTTTGCCACCGATTTCGGCAAAAGCTCTTTCAATCGCTTGAGCCAGCGATGTATGGCGTCCCGAGAAATTGTTCTTCCTTGCAATCTCAAACATCTTTGCCGTGCGCGGATCAGCGGTATGCAAACGATGGCCAAAGCCGGGCATGCGTTGATTTTTCTCTTTCATTGTTGTCACCAGTTCGTTTGCAAGTGCATCGACATCGCCGGCTTTCTTGGCGGTTTCCTGCATAATGCGCGCTGACTGCTCGATAGCGCCGCCGTGGACATCGCCGATGGCCATAATTCCAGCTGCGACCGCAGTATTGAGTGAATTGCCCGCCGACATTACGGTGCGCGCCGCCAATACCGACGGCGGTGTAACACCGTGATCAACTGACGATACCATTATGGCGCGAAACATTTCAGACTGACGCTGATCGGGCAGTTCGCCTTTGAGCACCAGGAATATTGTATCGCTGAAACTGGTGTGATCCATAAGTTCGGCAACGTCATAGCCGCGAACACAGATTGAGTTAGGCGCGATTTCCGTGATGGAAGTCTGCCACTGATTGTCGCTGGTCACTGTATGCCTCCCTGTAAGCGCTGGGCTTCCTTTTCGTCAGTATGTTCGGGGAGGAACTGCAGCCATTGGCTTTCAAGTTGTGCGACATCAACACCGGTAGTCTCTTTGAGCGCCTCTGGGAAAGCTTTGTCGCTGTGATATATCTTCATGAATTTCTCATATCCCCACTCCCACATGATGTATCCGCACAAGGAGGCTGCCTCGATTTCGCGCATCGCCTGGTTGAGTTGGACATAGTCTGCATTTGTGGTCAAAACTGACACTGGATGGATTTTTTGACCCTCGATAAAATTGAAGGTGGCCTGGTGGTAATTGCGGCCGGTGTAATCGAGCAACATCGGGACTCCTTCACGCACAAACTCGAACTGGGAAGGTCCCTCGGGCAGCTTGGACATCACGAATTCTGCAAACGGACGGCCAAAAGTAGGGCCGTAGCCGTAGTAGATGCGATTGCCCAAGACAAAAGGTTGCTCACGAGATGTGTGCATTGTCATCGTCGGCATATCGGCATAGCAGTAGAATTCAACCGGCTCGGGTGTCGTCCAAAGCATGACTTCACAGCAAAATTGATAGATTTCGAGGGCTTTCTTTAATAAATCCGGCGCAAAGAGGCGCAGCGAATCGGTAGGCTGGAAGTAAAAATCGACCATCCGATGCTTCTGATTACTCCAAGCGAAGTTCGGCTGGCGGATTCCGGCGGAATCGGGCGCTTGGAGCCGCTGCTGCACTGGTTGCGCAGGCGGCGGGGTTTCGGGCTTTTTCTCAGAACACGCATAGAGCAACGCGAGAATCGCCACGAGTGACGCTATAGTCAAAGAACGCATTTGAATCCTCCTGAATATTTGTCTAACCGGGGCAATAATAGCGCATTGGCAACAACATGTCAACGATAACGCCGACTGGAGTAAGCTGACAAGCTGTAGTTTTATTTGCGAAACCGGCAGAGAATGGCTTAAATTATCTGCGACCATTTAATTGCCAACTAATCCATTTATTTGCTTTCTTGGAAGATATCTTCAGAAGTTGTGTTGGTCTTCCGAAATATAGATTAGTGTTGTCCAAATTACGAATTGGAAATTTAGCAATCTTTATGATAGTTAAGGAGAGCGTCATGAAAATGACAAGAATCGTGATCTTTGCTGCTATTACCGCTTTAGTCTTGTTGGCAGCTGGATGTACCGAGAATGATAACCCGCTGAGGCCGACACCGGGTGCGGAAGAGTTTAGTGCGGACATGGCGGTTAGCTGGATGGACCTCGCGACTGATCTTGCGAAAGCCGAGCGTTGGACACCGCCGTCGGCATCACGGTTGTTTGGTTATGCCGGAGTAACATTGTATGAATCGGTCGTCAATGGGATGCCAAACAACCGCTCGCTTGTAGGGCAGTTGAATGAGCTTGAAGCGCTACCGGAGTTCAGTGATGACAAATATCACTGGCCGACGGTAGCCAATTCTGCCGTTGCAACTGTTATGCGCAGCATGTTTGCCAACTCAACTGCGGCAAGTCTTGACGCCATTGCGGAAATGGAAGATTTCTACAACGAGCAGTTTAGCGATGACACGGATGCTACTACGTATGAGCGCTCCGTTAATCAGGGCAAGTTGCTGGGCCTTGCCATATTTGGCTGGGCGCTCAATGATGGCTACCCGCAATTCAATAACTGCACATTCACACCGCCGACCGGAGACGGAAAATGGATTCCGACTCCACCGGCATTTGCGGCTCCGCTTCAGCCTTGCTGGGGAGATGTTCGTCCGTTCGCTCTGGTCAACGGAAACGAGTGCATGCCCGGGCCGCCGCCGACATTTTCGGAGACGGAGGGGTCACCGTTCTATAATGAGATGATGGAAGTATATACGACCTGTCAGAATCTTACGACCGAACAGAGAACTATTGCCGATTTCTGGGCTGACAATCCGGGACAGACCAGTACACCGCCCGGGCATTCGATCTCAATCGCGGGTCAGGTAATCTCGGTCGAGAACAAGAAACTTGGATTTGCGGCAGAGACGTACGCCAAGGTGGGAATGGCGGTTGCGGACGCGTTTATTAGCTGCTGGAAGACCAAATTCGAATACAACCTTCTCCGGCCGGTGAGCTGTATTCGCTCGCTTGTTCAAGACGACTGGGTATCACCGATTCCAACCCCGGCGTTTCCAGAATACACTTCGGGGCATTCGGTTCAATCGGGTGCCACGGCACAAGTGCTGACTTCCCTATTTGGTCAAGATTACTTGTTTACCGACCACACTCACGATGCTCGTGGCTTCACGCCGCGGACATTTGATTCGTTCTTCGACTATGCTGATGAAGCAGCAATTTCACGGTTGTATGGCGGAATTCATTTCCGGTCGGCAATCGAAGTTGGAATCGACCAGGGTGTTTGTATCGCGGACAAAGTACTCGCGCTGCAATTTGAAAAGTAACCTTCCACAATCTTAAATGATAATTTGCAACGGCCGGCAGTGATGTCGGCCGTTTTGATGTCTTGCGCTGCGGGCGCCGTTATGCAATCATTGGATAATGCAGCGCGCAATTGTGATCATCGGCGGATTCTCTACCTCACCAGGGCATTACCGCAAAATGGCAGAGCAACTGAAAGAGCTAACGGGATTGCTAGTGAAAGTGACGCCGATCGCGATGACGGAATGGTCTTCGGTGGTTCGACGCTCGGGTTGGGTAAAGCTATTGCAGAAGTTGGAAGCTACGATAGCGGAGGCAATTTCGGAATCGAAGTGCGACAAGGTCGTAATTGTCGCACACAGTCTGGGTGGCATCGTAACCAGACTCTATCTCTCCCCGCATTCGACACTTGCGTTCACGCCAAAGTTCGTCGGACAAATAGAACGAGTCATTACACTGGGAACGCCGCATCGTCGCGGTGTCGTTCGCAGACTAACTGTATGGAAAGGGCTGGGCGAGTGTCTTGCTCAAGATTGCATGCCGGTGCCGATTCTTTCGGTAGTCGGTGTAGTGGACTATTCGTCACGCGGCAGATTCGCCAATCGGACGATTGGGCTGCGTTATCGGTTCCATGGCGCCGACCCGCTCGAAGCAGGTGACGGGATCATTCCGATAGACTCAGCTATCTATGATCCTCAACGTGTGTTGACGATTCCCAATGCACGCCATGATTTTCGCATCGGCCATCCGTGGTATGGCGACCCGGAAATTGTGGAGTTGTGGTGGAAGCGGATTCTAGCGGACTTGGACGACTAGGCTATTGCTGTTGTCTCGGACTTAGGGATGGTTGGTTCAGTTTTTTCGCTACTTTCAAAAAGCTCGCCAAAATTCTTGCGAACACATTCCGGACAATAGCTGTGAGTGAATGTCGCTTCGGAGTTGTGCTGAATGTACGTTTCGATTGGTACCCACTCGTCCTTGACGCGAATTTTCTTGCAGAATGAGCAGACTGCGAGCATGCCTTCAAGATGGTGAATCTTCTTAAACAATCTTCGAGTAACCAATAGCACGAAAGTTAGCAGTACGAGATTCATACCCGTCTCGCACAGGCTTTCGACATAGTTGATGGGCGTTGCTTCGAAATTGAATGCGATGTGAGGAATGTCAATGATCTCGCCAAGCCAAGATAGTGCGATGGCAACAGCGAACCCCGCGATTTCGCACGCGCAGACTAATGTACAGAGCCTTTGACGATTCATTCCAATTGTCCAATATCCCTACTGATTATGTCGACAGATTGATGACAAGTTAGAAGCAGAAATCGCGACCATACAAGACAGTCGCGATTAAGATTGTGATGTATTGAAATCGGTGTTTATGGCAGCGGTTTGTAAACCAGAGCTTTGGTCGGACAGAAGTGAGCACAGGCTGGGTCACCGCCACACAAGTCGCATTTGATCACTTCGTTGTGTTGTTGATCGAGTAACGAGCAACCAAAGGGACACGCCGCGACGCAAGCCATACAACGAACACAGACTTCGTGATCGATCTCGTAGGCGCCGGTGGCAGGATTCATCTTGATGGCATCGACGAGACAAGATTTGACACAAGCTGGATCCTCGCACTGCAAGCAAACTACCGGTACCCACATTTCTTTGTGGCCGGCGTCGAGCGGATAAATCCGACTACGTCCCGGTTTACCGTTTTGTGAATGCGTGAATGAACAAGCAAGTTCGCAAGTGCGGCAACCAATGCAAAGATGCGGTATTACCTGATACTGCATTTTCATGACGACACCTCGCGATTCCATTGAACGATTTTGCCCATGTTGATCGCCGTCTCTTTGCGGTGCGATTCGTCATTGTGCTTGAAGTACTCTTGCGGGATCGCCCGATTTTTCACGAGATATTCAGAGAACTCTTTAGTGATGGTCGGCGCTCCGGTTTTCGCATCGCGAAGAACTTCAAACTCGCGTTTCCAGATCGTGCGCTTGAATCCGTTATCTTCATATTTGATATAGCCGGTCGGACAGTTCAACGCGCACGCAAGACAACCGACGCAATCTGGCGGTGCTTCATGAAGCGGCGGCGCAATTTCACGACCATGTCCCCGATTAACGGCGGAGATTGCCGAGAATCCCATGCGATCACAGATACGGACACAGATACCGCAGAGTATGCAGTCATTTGGTTCAGGAACGGTTTGATAACTCGTCTGAGTTACGCCGTGATCAGCCGCCATGTCCTGAATCAGTTTGGTCTGAGGATGACGTGCAAGATATAGATCAAGCAAGGTCTTGCGAAGTTCAATGACCTTGGGCGAATGTGTCTGTATGATTAAGCCTTCAGCAACCGGATAGAGACACGAAACGACGTGGTCACTCCAGCCCTTCCATTCGGCTTTGGTGACTTCGACTGTGCAGAGACGGCAACCACCATATGGTTCGACGGCTTCGTGATGGCATAGTGCAGGGACGTCGATCTTCTCGCGCTTCAGTACACCGAGTAAGTACTCGCCTTCCTGAGCGCGGACGATTTTGCCATTGATTGTAATTGTGACTGTACTCATCTATGCCACCTCAATTGCGTCAAACTTGCATACCGCTTCGCAGGCGCCGCATTTGGTGCAGCGTTCCTGATGTATGTAATGCGGTTCTTTCTTCTTGCCGGTGATTGCATTGTAGGCGCAGGCAGTGATACAGGCCAGACAGCCGGTACACTTTTCATCGATCACGGTATAGGTGATCAAATCGCGACAGACACCGGCGGGGCATTTCTTGTCGCGGATATGCGCAATGTACTCGTCACGGAAATAGCGAAGTGTGGAAAGAATCGGATTGGGACCTGACTTGCCAAGTCCGCAAAGGGATCCGAGAACTACCATGTCCGAGAGTTTCTCGATCTTTTCGAGATCTTCCATTGACGCTTTGCCTTCGCAAATCTTGATAGTCATTTCGTGCAACTGGTACAGACCTTCGCGACACGGCGTACACTTTCCGCATGACTCTGAGACGAGGAAATTCAGGAAGTAGCGGGCGACATCAACCATGCAGGTTTTGTTATCCATGACGATCATGCCGCCGGAGCCCATCATTGAACCGTTTTCGGTTAACGAATCGAAGTCAACCGGCAGGTCGAGCATAGCTTCAGGGAGACAGCCGCCGGAGGGACCGCCGGTTTGGACAGCTTTGAAGGGGCGGTCATCAAGGATACCGCCGCCGATGTCGTAGATGATTTCGCGCAGGGTCGTTCCCATTGCGACTTCAATTAAGCCAGTGTTGCGGACTTTGCCTACAAGCGAGAAGGCTTTGGTGCCGGAGTTATTGGGGCGACCGATTGACTTGAACCAGTCAGCGCCTTTATCGATGATCAATGGGACGTTGGCATATGTTTCGACGTTGTTAAGTACTGTTGGTTTGTCATGAAGTCCCTTGACGACAGAGCGAATATACTTGGCGCGTGGTTCACCGATTTCACCGGCAACTGAACGCATCAGCGCTGATGATTCTCCGCAAACAAAGGCTCCCGCGCCGCGAGCAATGCGAATACTGAATGAGAATTCGGTACCGAGGATGTTGTCGCCCAAGAGGCCGTACTCGATACAGTCGTCGATGGCTTTCTGCAGGTGAATAACGGCGAGTGGGTACTCTTCGCGTACGTAGATGTATCCCTGCTTCGCTCCAACGGCATAGGCGCAGATCATCATACCTTCGAGTACACTGTGCGGGTCGCCTTCCATTATGGAACGATCCATAAATGCTCCGGGGTCACCCTCGTCGCCGTTGCAGATTACATAGCGCACATCGGATTCGATCGACTTGCAGGTCTTCCATTTGCGTCCGGCGGGAAATCCACCGCCGCCGCGACCACGGAGATTGGCTTTGTCGACTTCGGCAATGACGCCGTCAGGACTCATGCCGTTTATTGCTTTGGCGAAACCGGCGTATCCTCCAGCTGCGATTGCTTCTTTGATAGAGTGGGCAGAGATTTTGCCAAGATTCCGAAGGGCTAAGCGATGTTGGTGCTTGAAGAAATTGACGTCGTTGTACTTTTCAATCTGTTGATTTGTCGCCGGGTCGGTAAAGAGACGATCTTTGATTATCTCGCTTCCCTGAATTGACTTTGAGATGATCTCAGGTATGTCTTTGGGTTTGACCTTCGTATAGAACGTGCCCTGCGGTTCGATAACCACGAGCGGGCCTTGTTCGCAGAATCCGTGGCAACCGGTTTCCTTGACGGCTTCGACAGAGAAGTCGGTTATCTGATTGTTCTTGAAAGCATCGTGAAACGCTTCGACTAATTTTGCCGCGCCATTGGCGAGACAGCCGGTGCCGCAGCAAACGATGACTTTCTTCTTGTGTCTGGCTTCGTCGGCAACGAAAAGCGAACGCAATTGCTCAAGGTGTTGGGCTGAGGTGATTTTCATGTTGTTATCCCTTCACCAACTTCTTAGCGCCAGTAACTTTGACCGAGCCGTGATACTGCTCATTGACAATCACGACCGGAGCCATTGCACAGGCTCCGACACAGGCGACGACTTCGAGAGAGAATTTCATGTCTTCTGTAGTCTGGCCAGCTTTGATTTTCAATTCATTCTCGATCTGATCCTGAATCAGTTTCGCGCCGCGAATATGACAGGCAGTGCCGACGCAGATGCGAACGACCTTCTCGCCTTTCGGATTCAGACTGAAAGCATTGTAGAACGTCGCAACCGAGAAGACCTTGCTTAGCGGTACCTGTAATCTGACAGCCGTTTCCTTGAGAGCCTCGCAGGGAAGGAATCGATATTCCTTTTGAATGTCCTGCAGTACCATTATTAGCGATGACGCGTCTTGCGGATGCCGGGCGAAGATATCGGGCAATTTGGTAAAATCGTGGTTCATGCTTGCACCTTGGATTTGAGCGCAGTCTTGGCAAATTGATAGCCCTCTTCGACGACCTGCAGATTCATTGCGAGGAGATCTTTCTTCTTGCCCATCTTCTCGTTGACGAGATGAATCAGGCTCTCGTACTTGATGATTCCGGTAGCGCCGACAAAGGCGCCGAGCATAATCATGTTGACGGTTTTGGCACTGCCTGCTTTTAGCGCTATTTCATTGGCCGGAACAAGAATCTCGGTGATATCGGTGCGGTTGGAAGTGATTTCAATCAATGACGAGTTAACGATGATGATTCCTCCCGGTTTGACCCGGGGAGCGAATTTCTCAAGCGAAGGGCGATTGAATACCACCAAACCCTGGGGCGTGTTGATAATCGGCGAACCGATGCGGCTGTCGGACACTACGACGGTACAATAAGCTGTTCCGCCGCGCATTTCCGGACCGTACGAAGGAATCCAAACGACTTGCTTGCCTTCGTGAATTCCTGCATAAGCCAACAGTTGCCCTGCAGTCATAATTCCCTGTCCACCGAATCCGGCGAAGGTGACTTCGTATTGCGACACCTTACACCTCGATCCTTGGTTCAGGTTTCTTGAAGACACCAAGCGGATAATATGGCGACATGTTGGTCTGCACCCATTTCGTCGACTCGCAAGGTGTGAGACCCCAGTTAGTCGGACAGGTGGAGAGAACTTCGATGAGCGAGAAACAGCGTCCATCAATTTGATTCTGGAATGCTGTTCGAATTGCCTTCTTGGTGCGGACAATATTTTGCGGTGTGTGTACCGCGACGCGTTCGATGTAACCGGGTGTGCGCAAGGTCGAGAGCAGTTCGCACATTCTCATCGGCCAACCGACCTCTTCGACGTTGCGGCCGTATGGCGAAGTCGCTGTTACTTGTCCCGGCATGGTTGTCGGCGCCATTTGGCCGCCGGTCATACCGTAAATGGCGTTGTTAACGAAGATGGTAGTGAACTTCTCGCCACGGTTTGCGGCATGTACGATTTCGCTCAGTCCGATGGAAGCTAAGTCGCCGTCGCCCTGATATGTGAATACTATCAATTCCGGGCTTACGCGTTTGAGCCCTGTTGCCAGTGCGGGGGCGCGACCGTGTGGCGATTCGAGGAAATCGACATTGAAGTAGTTGTATATCAGAACCGAACATCCAACCGGCGCAACGCCCACAGTGCGTTCGCGAATTTGCAGTTCGTCGATTACCTCGGCAACCATGCGATGGATGATTCCATGGGTGCAACCGGGGCAGTAGTGTGTGACGACATCGCTGAATGCTTGGGGGCGAGCAAAGGTCGTTGTCGTCGCGTTGTCCTGGACATTATTCATATTGCTCACCTCACTTCGCAGTCTTGCCGTCAAGAAGTTGCAGGATTCGCTCGCGGACTTCTTCCGGAGCCGGAACGATACCGCCGGTTCTGCCAAAGAAGTCGACCGGCTTCTTGCCCTGGACGGCTTTGTCAACGTCTTCAACCATTTGTCCCATGCTCATCTCGACTGTCAGTACTCGCTCGATGTTGGCTTTGGCAGCCTCGGTGCGGATTTGCATCTCTGGGAAAGGCCAAAGCGAGATTGGACGAAGCAAGCCAATGCTGACTCCCTCGCGTTCGAGGTCATCAATTACGGTCTGGCAGATACGTGCCATGGTGCCGTAGGAGACGACGAGCATGCGGTTCTTATTGGAAACCTTGTATAGTTCAAAGCGAATCTCTTCGGCTTTCATCTGTTCGTACTTCGCGTGAAGCACGATGTTGTTCTGTTCGAGCGCATAAGGATCAAGGAACAACGATTTTGTGATCAGCGGTTTGCGGCCCTTGGCGCCGGTGATTGCCCAATCCTTGGCAGGCAATTCCGGTTCTTCGTACTTGTCGGGGAACTCGACCGGTTCCATCATTTGACCGATCATGCCGTCGCCGATCACCAGCACCGGATTGCGGTACTTGTCGGCAAGATGGAATCCAAGCATAGTCAGATCGACGGCTTCCTGGACGCTGGCAGGAGCGAGAACAAGCAGACGATAGTCGCCGTGACCGCCACCTTTGGTCGACTGGAAATAATCCGACTGTGCAGGAAGAATGCCGCCGAGACCCGGACCACCACGCATGATGTTAATGATAACGACCGGCAGTTGCGCTCCAGCCATGTAGGAAATTGCCTCTTGCATCAAACTAACACCGGGGCTCGATGACGATGTGAAGATACGCTTGCCGGTAGACGCCGCTCCGAAGAGCATGTTGCCGACTGCGACTTCGGATTCAGCCTGGACAAACACGCCGCCGACTTCGGGAAGACGTTTTGCCAGATACTCGCCGACTTCGCTCTGAGGAGTTATCGGATAGGCGAAGTAATATATACCGCCGGCGCGGATCGCAGCTTCGGCGATGGCTTCATTGCCTTTCATTAGAATTCGCGTCATGTCAGCCTCAATACTCGTACAGCACAAAACGTGTGCCGTGCATCTTGACGGTTATCGCCGCATCAGGACAAGTGATGGCGCACAATTGGCAGCCGATGCAACGCGAGGGATCATGCATTAAGGCATAGAAGTAGCCGCGCAAGGTGATGTCCTTGGACATCGACAGGATGCCCTGTGGACAGGCTTTGACACAAAGCTCACAGCCTTTGCAATAGTTCTTATCTATGATAACGCCCGGCATACGGTTCCTTACTCTGTTTGCGCCTACGGGTTCTTTACCGCGGTTTTGCTGTGCTCCCACGGTTTTAACATGCGCCGCGAAAGCGAGAACAGCGGCACGGAAACATCTTTATCATCAAGTTGAGAGATTACTTCATCCATTCCGCTGGCGAAGACCAACGGAATTCCGGAGCGCACGGAAACAGTCTGAGCGAGTTTGATACCATCGAGAATGGTCTGCGGAGTGGTCTCGCCGATCAAGTGCGTATTCGATACGATTCCGGTGAAATTCAAGCGCGCCGAGGTTTCGATGTCGTGCATCATCTTGAGGGCGCCGTCAACCGTCGAAGTAAACGGCCGGTTGGCGTTGAGCACCATCAGGAATTCGTACTGCGCAGTTTCAAAGGCGTCGTGCATCGAGCTTAAGACACGCGCACCCAGATCATCCCCGCCGACATCGATAATTACGCGTCCGGAACTGCTCTCGATTGAAGCCCGGATTTGGGGGACGATAATCGGCAAGTCGGCATGACTTTGCTCGCCCAAGGGATTAATCGGGCGGATGCCGAAAGCTTCCATTTCGAGAGCGGCTTCGCGGGATCGGAAATATGGGTTTACGATATCGAGATCGATGATGCTGATGGGGTCTTGGGTATGTTGCGCCATTTGGACGGCATAATTGACCGCAACCTCGGTCTTGCCGGAGCCATAAGTGCCGGCAAAAATTACGATTCGTTTGTCGAACGAGATGTAGTTGCAATCAGTCATAGCGCCTACTCACAATAAGTGACATTTTTCACAATGTCAACAGTGTACACTTTACCTTATCGGACATAATTAGTCAAGTAATAAAGAAACTTTTTTGTCTATTTTTGGGTGATTATGGCTATGCCTGCAAAAGCAAGGCAGGAATAGTCTTAGTTAGATGGGTAATTCCAATCGGAAACTGTGGAAATTGGGAAGAAGTCGTATTCGTGATTGGATTCACAAGGTTGGTGGCCAGACAAAGGGTCGACCGGGCTCTCAAACAGCTCTCTCAGATCGGCCTCGATCAAGAAGCTCCAAATTGATACTTCAATTCGCACGGTGAACCGGTAACCTACCCGAAGCGTTAGTTCCGTCAAATACCACAACAACACGATCAAGCATGGGATTCTTGTCGTCACAAATGTCCCACCCTCCGCTGCGCTCCGTGTGGGCTACCGAAAATCGACAGAGAGCCGAGATTCTCCATTCGACGGAACAAAAAAACGCCGCCCAGTTACCCGGACGGCGTTGTATCGACTTAGTAATTAGGCATCATTGCAGCGGACGATAACACCGCAATGCTGTCAGGTGCGGATGTTATCCGTTGCGACGTCCGCCGCCGTAATCGCGACGCTCGCCGAAACCACCACGGCCACCGCCGCCACCGCGACGATCACCACCACCGCCACCACCACGAGAACCGCCGCCGCCGCCACCCGCTTCACGCGGACGGGCTTCGTTGACGTTGAGGGTACGACCAAGCAGTTCCTTGCCGTTCATTCCGGCGATAGCAGCCATTGCTTCCTCTTTGGTCGCCATTTCAACAAAGCCGAATCCACGGGGTTCGCCCGAGAACTTGTCTTTAATGATGGTGGCCTTGGCTACATTGCCGAAGCTCGAAAACGCCTGACGAAGATCCTCTTCCGTTGCCTGACGTGACAGATTGCCTACAAAGATGTTCATTTCTCTCTCCTGTTTGGTTTACCGGCGAATTGGCAGCGATGGCAACTACGCGGCGTTCGCGGATAAACAATGATACTTGCGCACTATTGCGCCTCGTCTCCTGATAAATTTCTTCGGCTTGATTCTCTTACGAAATGCATTAACCCTAAAAATTAAAGAGGAAGACTTGTGGTTGCATGCTGTACATTATCGGCAAAGACTACATTTGTCAACATTTATTTTGGGGGGAATCTTTTAACTCATTGTCCGGCAACAGATAGACGGACCGGACTTGGCACGCCTTTGTGCCTTTTCAGACTTTGAAATGCGTATGATTGGCGATTTTGCACTACCAAGAAAAATCATGGACAACTTTCGATATTAAGAATATCTGCGTACCATAGGAACCATGAGAATCAGTTTCTTTGTATTTATCGCTATCGCTTCGCTGATTGTCGCCTCCGCCCACGCAGGAATATTCTTTTCATTCGTCAAGTTTTTCCAAATCGGATCGGGTCCACTGCGCAAAGTTCTTCTTGGCGCAATGCTGCCGCTGGCATTCAGCTTCATCATCACATCAATGCTCGTCCACACTCACGAAAATGTCATCACTCGGTTCTTCTACATCATCTCAGCCGGCTGGCTCGGCATTTTTCTGTATCTGACGATGGCGACTGTTGTGTGTTGGGTTGTGTTTCTTGTCGTGAAGGCAATTGGAGTCAATGTCAGTGCGGTGTGGCTGACGGCGCCGATTTACTTTGTCGCACTGCTGTTCTCGCTCTACGGATTTTGGAATGCGGCGAATCCGGTGTTGAAGAATGTCACGGTCAATATCGAGAATCTTCCGGAGCGATGGAAGGGCCGCACGATCGTGCAGGCTTCGGATATTCATCTCGGCGCAATCAATCGCTCCGGTTTTGCTCAGCAAGTCGTCAATCTGATCAACAGCGCCAATCCGGATGTTGTAGTAATTACCGGAGACTTGTTTGACGGCGCGGGTGAAGACTTGAGTCATCTGGTCGAGCCGCTGAATCAGATTCAGGCGCCGCTGGGAGTGTATTTCATCACGGGAAATCACGAAACATATGTGGGATTGCAGAAATCGTTTGATGCCCTGCAAAGCACAAAGGTGCGGATGCTTCGCGATGAGATTGTCGATCTCGATGGCGTGCAGTTGGTGGGGATCGACTATCTCACAATCGGAAGTCCTGAAAAGCTGGACTCGATCGTGGCGCAGATTAATCCGGCACAGCCGAGCGTCGTGCTCTTTCACGAGCCGCGTTTTGTCGAGGTCATGAAGAAGGCGGGTGTCAATCTGCAGTTGGCGGGGCATACACATCGCGGGCAGATGTGGCCGTTCAACTACATCACGAAGCGCGTTTACAATGGCCTCGATTATGGGCTGTACACTGATGGAAGCTACAATCTCTATACTTCGTGTGGTGCCGGTACCTGGGGACCGCCGCTGCGGTCGGGCAATCGACCGGAGGTGGTGGGGATAACGCTACAACAGATTAACTGTCTCAAACTTGAAAGCTTGTGAGTGGTATTTCGTGATGTACCCGCTTCGTCCTAGTGCCTCAAAACGAACGTGATTTCATAAGTTATCCAGAGCGCTATGGGTTGATTGTCTTGCATCGCCGGTTTCCATTTCGTGTTGATCGCTGCCCAGAGCGCACTTTCCTCAAAGCCGCAGTCGCATCCCGACTCCTTCGCGACCGTTGCCTGCGCGACATTTCCACTGCGGTCGACCAAGACCTTTACCCAAACGCTTCCTTGCACCCCCCGCTTTCGTGCGCTTTCAGGATACTTGATTAGTTTTGGCTTCACCATCTCTGGTGCTTTCTCAATACCGACAAATTCATCCAAACCAGGAAAGTCGTCAGTAACTTGTTTTTGCCAATTGGACCCTAGATAGAGGGGCACTTCGGGCGGAATTGCCGACCAATTCCACTGATCGATTTGTCGGACCGGTTGTCCGTCATCAGTGATGTTCAAGTAGAAGGCTGATTCAAATGAGACCCAGATTGAGATAGGATTGCCATTTTTGATGGCCGGTTTCCACTTCGACTTAATCGCTGCTGCCAATGCGGCATCTTCAAATCCGACGTCGGTACCGGAATCTTCCAGAATGCGAGCAGCTCTTACTTTCCCTTTTTCGTCGATGAGTATCTTTACCCAGACCGAACCTTCTGCGCCAGCTTTTGACGCCTGCTTCGGATATTTCGGAGCAATATAGCGAGATCGTACTGGAAGTTTGTCGGGAGCTTCGGTTTCAGTGTAATACTCCGAGATAGGTTCGTTGTATTTCTTGTCGATCCAAAGCCATTCGCGACTCGAAAGCGTGTCGAGTTCCGAAAGTGTCCAGGTGCGGGCAGCGGCTTCTGAATGCACAGTACAAGCAAGCGTGGCGTATGCAAAGATTAACATGAAGGCCGCGTTCCGAATCTTCATCGTCATAATTTTTCCCTTTAGTGCGTCCACACTCCTACTGAAGATAGTCAGATTAGTATAGCATTGGCTGATAAACGAGGCAAGTGAGAATGAGTGGTGATGTTGGCGGTGTAACAAGAGATTGGAATTCCCGTTGATCGAAAAATGTGATTGACAGCTCCAACCCCTCTGTTGATGTTTTCATCCACGTTGGTGTGCCGACTATCAATCGAAAGGAGAGCTTATGTTGTACAAATCCGACGGTGAACCCCGTCTTCCGTTCCCTATCAAGAGAATTGAAGTCCACGGACGGATGATTGAAGAATACATCATTCCTGAAGACAAGAAGGCTGAAGTACTTGACCAGATGTACTTGTTCGAGCCTGTGCCGTCTCTTGACGAGGAGCGGTTTGACCTCCACTCGGGAAAGTTGTTCAGAGTCCGCGATTTTCGAGTAACGCGAGAGGACGATCACAACTGGCTGGTCAGTCCCTACTATGAAGAAGGCGGCGGGACGATGATCGACTGGATGCCTGCAGAATGGGCGAATGAAGAGGCGGACGAGGATTGGGAAGACGAGTTCGAATTGGAAGACGAGGGCGACGACGACAATTGCGGTTTGGTGGACATTAAGAAGATTCCCGATGGATCGGAAGAGATAGCGATGATGCCGGTACTTGGAAAACTCAAGAAGTACATGAAGCAACAGGGAGATGATGGAGCCCGTTCAATGTGATTGAAGCTGGATTCCCGCTTTCGCGGGAATGACGCCTCGGGAGATTTCAATTTCATATTGATATGTCTTTGCCCCGAACCTGAGGCTGGAGTACCACCACGTGGGCTGTTAAGAACCCGAATTCTCGAGGGCAACCAATGACCTATACTTCTGAAATCGCAATCCGTCATTCCCGCGAAAGCGGGAATCCAGGTTCAGAGCATTTCGTAAAGGTCTTCCCAACTGGGATTGAACTTCTCGATTAGCTCGAGCTTCCACTTACGATTCCACTTCTTCAGTTGTTTCTCACGGATTATCGCGCTACGAATGTCGCCAGCTACTTCATAGTATACAAGATTGTGGATATGGTACTTTGCAGTGAATCCGCCAAGCGTTTCATGCTTATGTTGCCACACACGGGCTTTCAGATCCGACGTGACGCCAATGTACAGTGTTCCATTGTGACCGCTGGCCATTATATAGACGTAGCCCTGTTCCAATTTCCAAATCTGGATTCCCGCGTTCCCGCTGAAACGCGGGACAGGTCGCGGGAATGACGTGACTTACTTGCTACGGCCTTGACCGATTAAGTATCCTGCTGAGAACAAGCAACCGCTTCCCCTACGGCCGTACTCCCTGATACAGCGCCGTGATGTCCACATCCTCGATCATGTCGATGATGCGGTAGTCGTCCTGCGCCAGTAGTTCATCGGCGACCATTTCGATTTTGAAGCGGTGGGCTTTTTCGATTTCCTTGATGCGGTTGACATCCTCGTTCATCATGAACTTGGCGACATCGGGATGGAAACGCACCTGGTAGCGCTTGCCGGCCTTGGCAACCTTGGCGCGCATAAACCAGCGCTCGACCTTCATCGCCATCGTCTCCTTCGACATGATGCGGCCAAAACCGTGACAGGTCGGACACGATTCCGACAGCGTGTACATGATCGACGGTTTGGTGCGTTCGCGCGTCATTTCGATTAGTCCGAAATCGCTCACGGGAAGAATCGAATTTTTGGCGCGGTCGTTGTCGAAACAGCTCTTGAATTCCTCGAACAGCACCTTGTGATTGGCATGCGAGTACATGTCGATGAAATCGAGAATGATCAATCCGCCAATATCGCGCAGTCGAATCTGGCGGGCGGCTTCGTGGGCGGCCTCGAGATTGGTCTGCAGGATCATGTTCTCCGGGTCCTTCTTCGTGCCGACGAAACGTCCGGAGTTGATGTCGATCGTAGTGAGAGCTTCGGTGTGGTCGATGATCAAATAGCCGCCCTTGCGGAACCAAACCTTGCGGTCAATCATCTTGTCGATTTCGGGTTCGATATTGTAAGTGTCGAACACCGGCACTTCTGAGTCGTACTGCTCGATGCGGTTCTTGAGTTCGGGGTCGATCGACTTGACGTATTTCATCGTGTTGCGGTAGATATCTTTATCATCGACGATCAAGCGGTCGACGTCATTGGTGAAGACATCGCGGATGACCGACGAGGTCATTGACTCTTCCTTGTGCAGTAGCGTCCCGGGCCGGGCGCGCTCGGCTTTCTTCTTAACCTTGTACCAGATCTTCAGCAGCCGACGAATATCGTTGGTGAATTCCTTTTCAGTACGGCCCTCGCCCTCGGTACGGACGATGATGCCGACGCCTTCAGGTTTGACATCATAAACCAAGCGGCGCAAACGGCGACGTTCGGCGAAGTTGATGATCCGTTTCGAAACGCGAATGTAGTTTGAACCTGGCGCGAGAACTGAGTAACGCCCCGGCAGAGACAGATCGCTGGTGACGCGAGGTCCTTTGGTGCTGATCGGTTCCTTGATGATCTGGACTACGAGTTCCTGCCCGACCTTAAGGATGGCTTCGATGCTTTCGTACTTGTGGCGGCGGGTGACTTCAGCGTTGACCTCTTCCTCTTCGGCGTCGATATCGTAGCGCGCGGCGGAATCGGATTCGAGACTGATGTCGGAGATATGGAGGAAGGCGGCTTTTTCCATGCCGATGTCAACGAAGGCGGCCTGCATTCCTTGTACGATGCCGGTGACGCGGCCCTGGTACATGTCGCCGACCATGCGTTCGGAATCTGCCCGTTCAACGTGCAGTTCGACCAGTTTGTCGTCTTCGGTGACGGCGATACGAGTCTCGTGCTCGCCGACGTTGACGATGATTTCTTTTTTCAATGTACTGCTCCTGACAGTTGTCAGGATGCGGAGATCAGTCGGACACCCGGCGTGAGCCGCACACCATTGAGAAACGCATTTGAATCCATCCGCTTTTTGCCTTCAAGGCAAACCTCGACCAACCGGACAGCGCCGGCGCCTGATGCCACGATCAGGCCGCGAGACTTGTCAGCCGCAATGATTTCGCCGGGAACGTGGTTACCATTGACCTGTTCCGACAAAGCGGCGCGGAGGATTTTGAGACGTTTCCCTTCAAGGACAGTAAATGCATCGGCGGAACCGGCGAGGCCACGAATCTGATTAACGATTGCGATGGCGGGGCGGGACCAGTCGATCGGACTGTCGGAGGGTGTGATTTTGGGAGCGGGTGACGCCAGCGTATCATCCTGCGGAACGGGACTTAGTCTACCGTCCTCAAGTCCATCGATAGTTTCGACAAGCAGGTTTGCGCCGATGTCAGCGAGCTTCGGGTAGAGGTCTTCGTAGGTCTCATAAGGACCGATCGAGACTTCGCGAGCGAGCAAGATGCCGCCGGTGTCGACCGATTTCGCGATGCGAAACGTCGTGACTCCGGTTTTCGTAGCGCCGTCTATAATTGCCCGTTCGATCGGGGCGGCGCCGCGATAGCGCGGCAACAGGGAGGCATGCAGATTTATCGCGCCATGGCGCGGTAATGCGAATAGCTTTTCCGGCAGAATTCGGAATGCGACGACTGCAAATAGTTCGGCGGCAATTTCGCCGATGCGTCGCAGGAATCCCGCGTCAGTCAATTTGTCCGGCTGCAAGACCTCGAGGTTTTTGCTCAAAGCAAATTCTTTGACCTCTGATGATGTCTGTTTTCTTCCCCGCCCGGCGAGCTTATCGGGAACAGTCACAACTGCCGCGACCTGATGTCGCGACTGTAATAGCCGTTCCAGCGCGATTTGCGCGAACCTGGGCGTACCGAAGAAGACCAACCGCATCCAGTGGTTAATTCTTTGTATTAGGATACCTTTATTTTTTTCAACTTCCCGGAGAGCATTTCTCGCTCCACCGGGTCAATATGATCTATAAACAAAACGCCGTTGAGATGGTCGGTCTCGTGCTGGATAGCTCGGGCAAAGAGGCCCTCGGCACGGACAACTTTCTGTTTACCTTCCAAATCGGTGTATCGGCAAACGACTTCATTGGCGCGGGCGACTTCGACAAACAAACCCGGGAAGGACAAACAGCCTTCTTCGCCGCATTGTTCACCGGAAGTCGACAGAATCTCGGGGTTGATCATTACGACCTTGTCGTGTTCCAGCTCAACCGCTTCGAGATCGAGGATGAAAAAGCGCTCGGTGACGCCGACTTGCGGGGCGGAAAGTCCTACCCCCTTGACACGGCGTAAGGTAACGAACATCTCCTCAATGAACTCTCTGAGTTTGGGAGTGATCTCCTTCACAGGCGTGCACATTTCGCGCAGAACTTCATCACCGTATATGACAATCTGCTGCCTGGCCACGTTTACGCAACTTTCTGGGCAATCGCTGATTTAAGGAACTCCATTTTGACTTCATCGGAAACTTTGATAATTACCTTATTCTCGTCATCGGAAAATCCAAAAACTGTACCGTACATACCGCCGGTTGTGACAACGCGGTCGCCTTTTTTGAGCTCGCTAAGCATCTTGGTATGCTCTTTCTGGCGCTTTTGCTGGGGGCGAATCATCAGGAAATAGAGAACCAGAATCATAAGAGCGAATGGCAGGACCATACTCCAGATACTACCAGCACCACCCTCCGCACCCTGCGGCGCGGCCATCAATAGAAAATCCATTTAATTACTCCTCCAAGAGTATTATACGCTGTCGGCTTCGTCCTTATAGAGTTTGAAGAAGCTCTCCTTGAATTCATTGAACGCATTTTCGAGGATCGCCTGACGTGCCGAGCGGACTAAGCTAAGATAATAATGTAGGTTATGGATTGTCAATAGCCTCATTCCCGCTATTTCGGCGACGTTTATCAGATGTCGAAGATAGGCTCTTGAATAGTTGCGGCAACATATACATTGGCAACCTTCATCGATTGGACGATAGTCGGTGGAATATTGTGCCAATTTGACATTCAGCCTGCCAAATCTGGTAAAGGCAGTTCCGTTGCGGGCGTTGCGAGTCGGCATCACACAATCAAACATGTCAATGCCTCGCTCGATTCCGAGAACCAAGTCAGCGGGAGTACCGACTCCCATCAGGTATCGAGGTTTGCTCTCAGGGAGAATGCCGTCAAGGAGTTCGAGCAATGGGAACATCTCTGACTTAGGCTCCCCTACCGAAAGCCCGCCAATGGAATAGCCGGGGAAATCGAGATCTACCAATGATCGGGCAGAGCGCTCGCGCAGGTCGGGATAGATCGAACCTTGGACAATTCCGAACAAAGTCGGAGCGAAGTTGCCGACAGTTGGGCAAGCGCTATCAATATTGGCAGGTCTCGAAGAGACCTGCCCTACAATGTCCAGCCAGTGCTTCTTCTGGCGTTCAGCCCAACGCAGGGTCTGGCGTTCGGCGCGGTCGGCATCGGCGTGGGTGCAGGGGTATTCGATGCAGACGTCCAGCGGCATGATGATGTCGGCGCCGAGAGCGATTTGGACATCGACTGTAGATTCAGGAGTAAACAAATGCGCCGAACCGTCGATGTTGGAGCGAAATTGGATACCGTCCTCGGTGATTTTGCGGAGTTCCTTGAGCGAAAAGGCCTGATATCCGCCGGAGTCGGTCAAGGTCGGCCCGCGCCAGCCGTTGAAACGCGCCAGTCCTCCGGCATCACGGATGATGTCGAGACCGGGCCGAAGGTAAAGATGGTAAGTGTTGCCGAGTATGATCTGGGCACCGACCATGCGAAGATCGTCGGCATCAAGGGTCTTGACCGAAGCCGCGGTTCCGACCGGCATGAAGATCGGGGTTTGGACTGGGCCGTGGGGAGTAGTCAACTCGCCGGCGCGAGCGCGACCGGAGTTGGCGGTGAGAGTGAACTTAAATGCCATGGGTTGGGAATATAGGCATGTCGCACTGAGATGTCCACTCTAGATGTTACGAGCTGACAATACGAATCATGCTTCACAAGCAGCCTCAAAAAAACAACTTGACATCTTTGGTCGATGTTCATTTCTTCACGTTCAACATAATCACAACAACACCCGATGGCGGGTCCAGAATTCGTCACTTGTAACAAGGCTCTGAGTTGAAGTCGGTATACGGCTCATTGTATTCGCCTTGCAGCGTCATGCCAGTCATGGCGATTTCGGCGTTTGCGGTGGAGAATGGGAAGGAGGTGGAAGCAGCTTAAGAACTTGTTTTCTCAGCCCCTGTTTCGTGGGGCAAAGTCAGGCAGAATAGAATTGGAATCTACCACACGATGACACGGAAACGTGGAGGATGAAAATTGATGAAACGCACTTTCGTTATCGCTTTCGGACTGATCGCAGTACTTGCAGCACTGGCAATGGCAGATGTCCAGGTCGCCAATGTAGTACGTCCCGATGTCCCCGACTTTGTCGGCTATGTCCCTGACGAGTTTGTAGTGAAGTTCAAGCCGGAAGTTGGCAAATTCAGTCCGACACAGACGGCGCTTGGAATCGTCGCTATCGGTAATGCTGGAATTGACGCATTAGCGCGTAGATATGAAGTCGCGGAGATGCGCGAACAATTCCCCGGCGCTACGCCGATTTCGGTCAGGGGCGAGATTCTTGACCTTTCGCGCTATCATGTGATCAAGTTTGAGAGTGGGCACAAACTCGACGATGTCATGGCGGAGTTCCGCAACAATCCGATGGTCGAATCGGTTGAACCGATCGGAATTCACGCTTTGTATGCTACACCCAACGACGGATTCTATGATCCCGAGCAGTGGCATCTGAATCAGGCTTCAAATGATAAAGATATCGATGCTCCGGAAGCATGGGATATCGAGACCGGAGACCCAGGTGTAATCGTTGCTGTAATGGACTCCGGCGTTCGCTATTACCACAAGGACCTTGGCGGTTCGGCGGCGTCTTCGACGACACCGACTGCGACCGACGGCAACATGTGGATCAACCTTGCCGAGAAGAACGGTACTGCCGGCGTGGACGACGACGGCAATGGCTACATTGACGACTGGGTCGGATATGACTTTGTTACCGGACTGACCGGCTGCTGGAGCGGCGAAGACTGCTCAACCGCCGACAATGATCCGCGCGATTTCAACGGCCATGGAACGCATTGCGCAGGCAATGTCGGCGCCATCAATAACAATGGCTATGCTTCTTGCGCTGCTGCCGGCGGCTGGGGGAATGGTACATTGCAGCCGACCGGCAATGGTGTGAAGGTAATGGCGCTGCGCATTGGCTACTCGGCTTCATATCTTGGACAGGAAGCCGGATATGTCCGCATGGATTTTGCGGCTTCAGCATTCTACTACGCTGCCAACAAAGGCGCGAAGATCGCTTCCTGCTCGTGGGGAGCTTCGAACTCCGGCGGTATTGATGCTGCAATTACCTATTTCCTGAATGCCGGCGGAATGATCTTCAAGGCGGCAGGCAATGCCAACAATCAGACTTCGGACTACATGACGGCTCGGACGGACATTATCGCCGTTGCCGCTACCGATCAGAATGATTGCCGCGCCAGCTTCTCCAGCTACCGAACCTGGGTCGAGATTTCGGCTCCGGGCGTTGCAATTTTAAGTTCGTATCACGACCACGCTGATGCCGCCAATGACTATGTCGCTACACTGGATGGCACCTCAATGGCGACCCCGATTGCGGCTTCCGTTGCGGCACTGATCTGGTCAAAGAATCCAACCTGGACAGCGACACAGGTGCGCGACCGCCTTTATACCACTTCCGATCCGATTAGTGGGCTTTCGTGCAACTCAGCGTATGCCGGCAAGCTTGGTGTCGGCCGCGTCAATGCCTACAATGCCGTGAACTCTGGCGGCGGATGCACAGCGCCGGTGGCGAATTTTAGCGGTACGCCAACTTCCGGCAGTGCCCCGCTTTCGGTGACATTCACGAATTCATCGACTGGCACCGCGCCTTTGACTTATGCTTGGACATTTGGCGATGGCGGCACTTCGACCGCTGCAAGTCCGGTCTACTCCTATGCGACGCCCGGAACTTACACGGTTACATTGACAACGACCAACGCCTGCGGCTCCGACGGTGAAACCAAGACGGGCTATATTACCGTCAGCACTCCGCCGGCACAGCAGTGCGATGACTTCAATGACAACAATATCACAAACTGGGTGAACAGCACCGGTACTTGGACCGTGGCGAGCGGAATCGTGACCGGCAATTCGAATACGCAAAATTCCAAGCGCACCTCGCCGTTCGGGTCCTTCAGCAATCCGACGATTAATTGCCAGGTGCGGATGAACACCGGCCGGACGCAACGCAATGCGCGCATTATCTTCAACTACGTCGATGCCAACAACTATCGCTTCATTGAAGGCGACGACGTAAACAACTGGTGGCGGATCTACTCCCGCACCAGCGGAACGAATACCGTACGTGCGACGTTCACGACAACAGTCGCAACCGCTACATGGTACAATGTTGAAGTCGTTGTAACCGCAACCGGTAACACGACCCTTAGAGTCAATGGCACAACTCTTGGCTCTTACAATTTCGGTTCGGCTCCCAGCGGGCCAGTGGGTATTGGCTATAGCCGATCGAACACGAATTTCGACAACTTCTGTGTCGGAGCAAGTTCGTCACTCATTGTAACGGATGATTATGCGGCTGAGGCTGGCGAGCCCATTGACAAGACCTCGCCGTTGCCGACGGCATTCGTCTTGGCACAGAATTATCCAAATCCGTTCAATCCGACCACTACCATTAAGTACTTCTTGTCAGAAGCTACTGATGTTGAGTTGGTGATTATCAACGTCTTAGGTGAAAGAGTTAAGACTCTGGTAAGCAGTGCGCAGGCGGCTGGCGAACATTCAATAATCTGGGATGGACGCAACCAATACGGCTCGCAGGTATCTTCGGGAATTTACTTCTACAAGATGACTGCAGGCAGGGCTACTGAAACCCGCAAGATGGTGATGATGAAGTAGTTCACGAGATCACTTTGATTTCAAAGGAATCGCGGCGGCCTAACGGCCTGCCGCGATTTTTTTGGTTACAATAACGGACAACAATGACTATTATAGAATTTGAAGACATTTGTTAAGTAACGGAGTTGGGTGATGAGATCGAGATTCCCGCTAATAGTTGCGATCGCATTTATGTTGTTATTTTGTCCATCTATCGTTGCGGCTTCGACCAAAGGTGAAATTCAACTTGGATTCAAGGCAGGCGGCAGACTCTCAACCTTCACCGGGACGGATACTTGGTCATCCGGGATGCGACGGACTTTCAGCGCAGGCTTCTTTGGCAATTACTCTCTTGGTTCTCAAATCTCGATTCAGCTGGAAATCAACTATGCTGCCAAGGGCTCGATCGAAGATGTACTTGTCGGAAACACGCTGCTGAAAGGCAAGATCAAGGTCGATTATATTGAAATACCGGTCCTCTTTCGACTTGCCTACAGCCGGCAAAGCTCTGTTGTGCCAAGAATCTTCCTTGGCCCGGCAATCGGAATTCTCATAAAGGAAGAAGGTGTTGTCAAATATGAAGGCCGAGACCTTGCTTGGGTGCTCCAAAACACACGCAGTCTTGACCTTGGCATTGCATTCGGACTTGGACTCGACATCGCCACTCGGCATGGGATAATTACATTTGATTTTCGCGTCACACCGGCGCTGAGTACACTTCACGAGGACTATCCTGAGTTCGACCGGAAGAACATCTCGTTGGCGCTTCAAGTCGGATTCGCTATCGTTCGATAGATCCCGAGTCCGGGAACTGCTTACAGAAATTTCTAATCGCATCTTGCTTTCGAGTGGATTTTCCATAATTTGTACCGAACTATCTACTTTAGGGGGTAAACTGCTGCAAGGAGCTCGCCATGGCTGTCAGGTCTTATGATGATTACATCGCATCGCTCAAGAGCATGCGCCCCAATGTTTACAAATTCGATGAGCTGATAACGGACGTTACGACGCATCCGGCAACAAGACGAACGGTCGAAGGACATGGTCAGATATTTAAACTGACTGCGGATCCAGCATTACGCGAGATATTTACCTGCATTTCACATCTGACCGGCGAGCCGGTTTCGCGCTATCTCTCACTGATTCAGAATCCTGACGACATGTGGGCCAACAGCCGACTCAAACGGACGATGTTTCAGAAGACCGGAACCTGCACTGGCGGAAGATGTGTCGGCTGGACGGCATTCAATTCGATGTATGCAGTGACCTATGATATCGACAAGGAACATGGAACAGACTACCATCTTCGCATAAGAGAGTGGCTGCGGGATGCTCAGAAGCGCGACATCACAATTTCCGGCGCGCTGACTGACCCCAAGGGCGACCGCGCCAAAGGCGTGGCGGAGCAAAGTGACCCGGATTATTTTCTGCGAATTGTTGAGAGGCGTCCTGATGGAATTGTGGTACGCGGCGCGAAGGTGATGATCTGCGGAGTTGCGGCTGCAAACGAGATCTTTGTCTTGCCGGGATCAGGCTACGCTGAACACGATGCCGACTATGCCGTGTCATTTGTTGTCCCGCGCGACGCTGAGAATCTTACCATTGTCGAGACTCGCCATCCCAGCGATGGACGCGACTATGAAGAGGGATTCGATTCTGCTGTGCAAGAGGGCGGCATCACGCAGGCATTCCTGCTGTTCGAAGACGTCTTCATTCCAAACGAACGGGTGTTTATGGCGGGTGAATACAAGTTTGCGCAATCGGCCGTGATGAATTTCATCTGCAATTACCGCGCGGCTATCGGTGGCTGTGTTGCCGGCCAGGGTGATGTCAAAATCGGAGCGGCGCTTCTGACTGCACGCACAAATGGCCTCAATTCGAAAGTGTTTAAGGACAAGGTCATTCAGATGCAGATCAACAACGAGACTACTTTTGGAATGGGGATTGCCGCAGCAGCAATGGGAAGAAAGCACCCTTCAGGCGTTTGGTTAAGCGATCAATTACTATCCAATGTCAACAAAGTGCTGGTTGCGACGTTACCGTATGAGACCTCGCGTTTGGCGCAAGATATTGCCGGAGGAATCGCGGAGACCGGTTGTGTACCGTCATTCAAGGACTTCAAATCAGCGAAGTATGGGCACCTAATAGCAAAGTACATGACGGCGCGTTCTTCAGCAGAATCCCGCATGAAGGCGGCACGATTGGTCGAATGGGCGACAATTGGCGCGGGAGTTCCCGGCTGTATGCACGGCGGAGGCTCTCCTGATGGCGCAAAGTTGATGATTCGTTCATTCGGCAAGGTTGACGAGAAAGTCGAGATGGCCAAGCGTTTGGCCGGGATCACGGAAGACGTTCCGGAGCCGAGCGGGAAGTAGTTGTCGCCTCAGCTTTTGCGTATGGGCTTTATTCGAGCAACGAGCTAATTCGTTTAGCCAACTCGAAGTCGAACTCGGTGAGACCGCCAACGTCGTGAGTATAGATGTCAATCGTCACCCGTGGATAAGTTAAGAGCACATCCGGGTGGTGATTGAGATCGTTCGCTATTTTCGCGATCTGATTGACGAAAGTTACGCCATTGCTGAAGTTCAGTGTCTGAAACTGCGATCTGAGGCGCCCATCGATGTATCCCCAGCCTGGCACATCGGATAGGCGGGCGGTGATTTCTTCATCAGTGAGCTTTTTGCGACTTACCATAGCTATCCCTTATCGAATTATCTATATTGATTCCGCACAGGTTTTGGCTGACCATCGTTGTCCAAACAATGATGAGTCGTAATCTTCTATTGGTACGTAAGAAAAGTATGGATTTTTCGGAGTCATTTGCTGTAGCACTAAATTCGCTTTTGGCGAATCGCGTGCGATTGGTACTGACGATGCTCGGGATCATTATCGGCGTTGGAGCGGTGATCACGATGATTTCGTTGGGTGAAGGCGCCAAACAGGCGGTAGAGACGCAGATTCAGCAATTGGGAACGAATATCCTAACTGTTCGTCCGGGAGCATCGGGACCTAACACGAATCGTGCCGCCGGCAACACCGTCGAATTCAAGCAAGAGCACGTCCAAGCAGTTCGGGAACAATGCAAGTCGATAGAGGCTGTCGTTCCCGAATTCTACCAATACACCCAAGTAAAGTTCGGCAATCAGGTTACTTACTCGCAAATCTGCGGAACCGAAGCGGCATACGAATGGGTTCGTAATTCACCGGTTACGCAGGGGGAGTATTTTACTAACGCGGACAATGCTCGACGAGCCAGAGTGTGCATTATCGGAGAGAAGGTCCGAGAAACTCTCTTCCCCGACAACGAGAATGTCGTCGGTGAACAAGTTAAGATCAAAGGCGTCAATTTCGAGATCGTCGGAGTGCTAAAAAGCAAAGGCGAAGGCTGGGGCGATCCGGACAACACTGTGGTTGTCCCAATCGAAACAGCCCAAAAGCGCCTCTTCGGCACTGAGCGTGTCTCGCAAATTTCAATCAAAGTTCCGGATATTGCTTCGATGGATCCGGCAGCTCTTGAAGTTGAAGGCGTACTGCGGAAGTACCTCAAACTGCGCCCCGATGAAGAAAACAACTTCTCAATCCGAAGTCAGCTTGATATGCTAAGCACCTTCGGTGAGGCGTCCAAGACCTTGACGACATTATTGGCCTCGATTGCGGCAGTTTCGCTTCTGGTTGGCGGCATTGGAATCATGAATATCATGCTTGTTTCGGTGACGGAGCGAACTCGAGAGATCGGGATTCGCATAGCGATCGGAGCGCGCAAACGAGACATTCGCTATCAGTTTCTCATTGAAGCGGTTGCAATTGCACTAATTGGTGGGATAATCGGGATCATTCTGGGTGTCGGCGCGAGCTTTGCTTTGGCCAAGTTCGCGACATGGAATACCAGCATTGCCCCGAATTCGATATTCCTCTCGTTCTTCTTTGCCTTTTTAGTCGGGGTCGTTTTTGGATTGTTTCCGGCAGTTAAGGCATCAAATCTCAATCCGATCGAATCGTTGCGCTACGAATAGTCGCAGCGGCTTGACTTCACACACTTCCCCGCCTATATTCCCTGCTCCACGAAGGAGTATATGTGTCTGAATACAAATCATCACTTAAGGCAAAGCTCTTAGAGCTGGTTAACAAACACGCCGTAGTACACGGCGATTTCATTTTATCATCAGGTCAGAAGTCGACCTATTACATCGACGGCAAATTATTGTCACTCATGCCGGAAGGACTCAACTACCTTTCGCGTGTCATACTTGAGATGATTGACGGCGAGAAAGTCGACGCTATCGGCGGGCTGACTCTCGGCGCAGATCCGATTATCGGCGGTGTTGCGACATTGTCGTATGAATCAAAGAAACCGCTGGCAGGATTGATTATCCGCAAGGAGAAATCGGGACATGGCCGCGAGAAGCGAATCGAAGGACCATTGCGCAAAGGTATGCGCGTAGTGGTTGTTGAAGATGTCGTCACTACCGGGTCGTCCTCGTTCAAGGCTATTGAAGCTCTGGAAGAAGCCGGATGCGAAGTCGTTAAGGTTATCGCGCTGGTGGATCGACTTCAAGGCGGAAGCGAAGCATTCGCGGCAAAGAACATCAAGTTCGAACCGATCTTCACACTAAAGGACCTCACTCTTTGATGTCCGGACTGAAAGTCTACCATTCTAAAGACTGCGACCGCAGTGTGCTGAAAGGTCAGCGCATTGCGGTCGTCGGCTATGGGTCGCAAGGGAGAGCTTTCGCGCTCAATCTGCGCGACTCCGGTTGTGATGTGTCGGTAGTCTTACGTCGACAGAGCAAATTGCGCGATGCAGCAGTAAAGGATGGCGCGAAGGTCGCCGAATTGGCAGACCTGGTTGACTTTGATGTCATAATTCTCGCTCTGCCGGATCACGAACAACCGGCGCTGTATGAGGAGTGTTTCGCATCTGATGATGCCGAACGAAACTTCGTGCTACTGCACGGGTCTAACTTTCATTTTAAGAACATCGCCTTCCCGGAAAATCACGGGGTAATTCTGGTTGCACCGCATGGACCGGGGCGAGATTTGCGCGAAAACTACCTGAATGGCACCGGGCTCGCGTGTTTTCTTGCAATCGGGCAGGATGTCGCCGGCAAGTCAAAATCGATCGGACTTGCGATTAGTGATGCCATCGGAGCAGGGAAGGCAGGAATCTACGAGACGAACTTCCACGATGAGACGGTCGGCGATTTGTTCGGTGAGCAGACACTGCTGGTTGGCGGACTGGCAGGATTAACTGATGCAGTGTTTCGCACGATGGTTGATAAGGGGATTCCGCCGGAAAACGCATATCTTGAGACTATCAAGCAGTTGAAGCTGTTGGCGGCGATGATCGAAGAACATGGACCGGCAGGAATGATCGAGAGAGTATCGAAAACTGCTGCATTTGGCTCGCTGTTGGCGATACCTTCCCTATTTGACAATACGTTTCAGCGACGGTTGGAAGCCATCTACTATGCGATTGACGGCGGGCAGTTTAATCAGTTACTCCTGGATGAAGCGAAAAATGATTTTCAGATGTACGATGGATTGCTGAATCTAATGAAGCAGCGAGTTTCGCAAACTGCGAGTGAAGAATTCAAGAAACACGAGGGCTAACAGTGACAGCGAATTTCGAAATGAGAAATCTCCGTCCCGGCGACTACGATGAGATAATTCGCATTTGGACAGAGTGCGGTTTGCACGTCAAACCGAAGGGACGAGACAGCAGAGCGCATCTCTTGTCAGAAATGGAAAAAACGCCTGACTTTCTGATCGGCGCTTGCATCGCAGACAAGTTGATTGGTGTCGTTGTCGGTTCTTATGACGGGAGACGAGGCTGTGTCAACCGCCTGGCGGTCGTTAAGGAATTCCGCAAACACGGAGTGGCACAGGAGCTGATCAATATTTGCGAAGAGAGACTAAAGGCCGCTGGAGCGCTGGTCATCTATGCACTAATCGAGGTTGAGAACATACCTTCGCAAACACTTTTCAAGAAAATGAAGTATCGCCATCATGACGGTTTAATGTTCTTCTCCAAGCGAGAAAGCGACGAAGTGTGACATTACAGTTGCGTGTGCTCTCTGTGCTGACAATTGCGGCCGTTCTTTGTGTTTCCTGCGGGAACAAGAGCGAAGTGCTGCAACGCTTCTCTCTTATTTCCGACGGTGAGCAGACAGCTTTCGCGCAGACTCTTGCGACCTATCCGATGGAATATGATAGTTCATCGATGGGAGTTTTTGTCAAAAGCGTCAATGGGTTTTCGAGCACCAAGACGGCATATTGGCTCTACTTCATCAATAGCAAACCGGTACCAAAGGCAGCGAATGATTACGTGCCGGCGGCAGGCGATACGATTGAGTGGCGGTTAGTTTCGGGCTACTGATTTGGTCCGGCGAAGAATCAAGAACAGGACCACACCGAAGGCAAAGAGGGCTACGGCGATTAGGTGATTGTAGGTGAAAGTCACACCGCCAATCTGGGTTTCCATTTCGGCTTCGTAGTATCGAACATACTCGATTGCAAATCGGAAGACGGCTTCAATAATCAACATCAGCGAAAAGGTCGCACCGTAAAACTTTTTCCCTGTGTCGGAGCGGTGCAAGACATAGAACAAGAGTAATCCATACAGTGATGAGTAAATTTGCGTCGGATGCAAATGCGCATCGCCGAATTGCGCGTAAGGAATTGAGCCTTCCGGGAAAGACACACCAAACGGCAAGTCACAGGGCATGCCGAAACAGCATCCATTGAGAAAACAGCCAATTCTGCTTACACAAATGCCCAGTGCAAGAGCGGGCGCAAAGATATCCATAACTTGCCAAAGGCGCTGTTTCTTGAGTTTGACGTAGATCAGCGTTGCCGCAATCGCGAAGACGACGCCGCCATAGAGGTTCAATCCAGCGATTCCAAACTGACCGCCCGAGCCAAAGGGATTGAATGAAGAAAGCAGATTGCTTGAGAAGTCCGACCAGTGAAACAGAACGTAGAATACTCGCGCACCGACAATGCCGGTGAATATTACTACAAAGGCAAGATTGAGAACAAAATTGACATCGATGTTTTCGCGCAGGGCGCGCATGCGAATGTAGACAATACCCAGAAAGAACGACAATGCGAGCATTAGCCCGAAGCTACGCAGGGCGAATGGACCGATATGAAAGATTTCTGGATGCATCAGTGTGACGGAATATATTCAATCATAAGCGTTTTACAACTGGAAAGCCTGCGGTTCCAAGCCAATCTTGTTTGTTTCGATTTAGGCGCGGGTCCAAAACATAGCCGTTTGGACCCGCGAGTAATGTCGACAATCATTCTCCGGAGGCAGAAGAATCGAATTGCCCTACTGTCCGAGAATCAGCGGCAGTCCGTTCTTGGAATTGCCGATGATGACAATCTTGGCATTCGGCGACTGCGCCAGCTTCTCGGTGGTTTCGATTCCCTTCCATTCGAGCAACTTGTCGTTGATTCCGGCGGAAACGATCTTTTGGAAGTCGGCGATACCCTGCGCTTCAATGCGCTTGCGTTCGGCTTCCTGCTGTTCCCGTTGGAGAATGAACTCCATGCGCTGGGCTTCTTGTTGCGAGGCCAGCTTTTCGTTGATGGCATCGGAAATTCGCTGCGGCAAGGTGACGTCGCGAATCAGGATGCTCTCGAACTCAATGTATTTGTCCTTCAGCTTTTCCTTAACTGCGGCAAGCATCTGGCCGGCGATTTCGTCACGCTTGGTGGAGTAGAGCTCTTCGGGAGTGAACTTGCCGGCGATCGAGCGCGATTCGCCGCGAAGGGCTGGCGCCACCACGACTTCAAAATAGTTCGGTCCGATGGTGATCTGCAAGCTGTCCAACTTATCAATAACCGGCCGATACCAGACGGAAACGTCGAGCACGACAGTTGCGCCGTCGGCCGTGAGCAGCTTGAGGCTCTCTTTGGCCTCCTGGGTCTGGATCTTGTAGGTGTAGATGGTGTTCCACGGCATGTGCCAGGCAAAGCCCTCGGGATACACTGTTCCCATTTCGGTACCGCCGCCGAATTTGAAGTACTTGACGCCGCGTTCGCCGGATTGGATCTGGGTACCACAGCCGACAGCGACAAGCGCGAGCATCAGAATGATCACGATTTTGAGAATCGGAACATTTTGTGAATTGGTGGACATAGTGCTTCCTCCGCAGTTAAAGCCTTCCCGTAGAGCTTACGGGAAGGCGGGTATTTTGCTATTTCGACGGGGTGAATTTAGTATCAGGGTTTTGTTAACACAAACCTTGCGTCAACGGCGCGAGTGTTATTTTTGTCCGCGGTGACAATGAAGGGGTTGATGTCGATTTCGGCAAAGTCGGGGAAATCGAGCACCAGTTGCGAGAGCTTGGTGATGGCATCCTCAATCGAGACAATGTCAACGGGCTTCGACCCACGGAAACCGGTCAGCAATTTGTAGCCTTTGAGACTCTGGATCATCTCTTTCGCATCGAGATCGGTAAGCGGAGCGATGCGGAACGAAACGTCTTTCATCACTTCGACATAGATACCACCGAGTCCGAACATGATTAGCGGTCCGAACGATGGGTCAGTGGTCATGCCGATAACTGTCTCGACACCGCCGGTAATCATCTCTTGAATTACGACAGAAAACTGCTCTTTCGATTTCGGCATCGCCTTCTTGATGCGTTTCTGCATTTCGACATACTGCTCCATCACTTCCTGCGGTGTGCGCAGGTCGACGGCGACAGCTTTGTACTCGGTCTTGTGCAGGATGTGCGGTGTGTTGACTTTCATCACGACAGGGAAACCGATCTTCTGCGCGATCTTGGCGGCTTCCTCTTTGGTGAAGGCATACTTGTAGGCGGCAACCGGAATCTTGTAGGCATCGAGCACTTGCAAAGCATCATCGCCGATGACGGCGGGAATCTTTGCTTTGCGAGTGCGTGCTATAATTTCGGCCACCTTGTCGCGGTCGCCTTTAACCTTGCTAATTTTGCCTTCGGGACGCGACAGCCAGCGGCGATACTTGTCGATATGCGCGAGTGTCGTCGCAATTGATTCCGGGAAAATCATCGCCGGGATATCTGCTTGACGCAGGCGGTCGAACGCATCGGAACCGTATGTCACTCCCATGAAGCAGGCGAACATCGGCAATTTGGATTCGTGCGCGGTATCGATAATCGCATCGGCTACAAGATTAAGATCAATTGTCACCGGCGGAACGCAGATGGCAATGACCGAATCAATGTTGGGATCCTTGACGACATGCGACAGCGATTTGCGGAACTCGACACCGGTAGCGCCGGCGACGAGGTCGAGCGGGTTGTGAACCGGAGTGCCCTTGGGAAGAATCGGTTGAATGGCTTTGACCGTCTTGTCGTCGAATTGCGGCAAGGACATACCGGAACCGATCAATGCATCGGTCGCGAGAATTCCGGGACCACCGGCGTTGGTAACGATGGCGACGCGGTTGCCTTTGGGGACAGGCATTTTGGCGAGCGCATTGGCGACATCGAACATTTCTTCAATGGTGTTGGCGCGGATGACGCCGGTCTGCTCAAACAACGCGTCAACCGAGACATCGAGACCGGCTAACGCTCCGGTGTGCGATGAAGCTGCGGCGGCGCCTTGTGTCGTCTTGCCGGATTTCACCACGATGATCGGTTTGACGCGGGAAACTTCGCGGGCTATTTTGCTGAATGTGCGCGGGTCGCCGAAATTTTCCAAGTACAACAGAATGATTTCGACGGTCGGGTCGTCGCGCCAATAATCGATGATGTGATTACCGTCGATATCGGCCTTGTTGCCGATCGAGGCAAACATCGAGAGGCCGAGATTGATTTCCTGTGCCTGTGCGAGAATTGCTTCGCCGAGTGCGCCCGATTGCGAAATCAAACCGATCTTGCCGAATGACGGGCGAATCTTCGAGAATGTCGCATCGAGATGAACCTTGGGATCGGCATTGATGATGCCGAAGCAGTTGGGTCCGATCATGCGCATATTGTAGTGCTTGACGAGTGCCGCAACTTTGAGTTCGAGCTCGGCGCCGGCCTTGCCCTGTTCTTTGAATCCGGCAGTGATCATGACCAGACCCTTGACGCCTTTTTCACCGCACTGTTCGACGGTGGCGAGGACGAGTTCTTTGGGGACGACAATCACGGCTAAATCGACCGAATCAGGCACATCGAGAACAGTGGAGTAGCACTTGATCGAGTGGATGACCGACTTGGTAGGATTGACCGGGAAGACTTTCCCTTCGAATTCGTAATCGATGATGTTATGGAGTAGTTCGCGTCCGATCGATCCTTTGCGGTTGGTTGCGCCGATGACGGCTATCGATTTCGGGCGAAAAATGAAGTCGAGACTTCCTTTCACGGCCGGTTCCTTTCGTCGAGTTTAGTCATGGCGG